>JBAZZN010000041.1:0-14092 GCA_041658815.1 Thermoplasmatota archaeon | reverse complement strand
AGAATCCGCCTAGCATGTTCACGAAGGCCTTCGTGCTCGCGACGCCGATCTCGGGGCCCGCACGCAGGTAGAACACGCCGTCGGACTCGCGCGAGAGCGACGAGCCCACGACGTTCACGAACGCGAGCGTCTTGTAGCCAAGCTGTCGGGCGCGACGCATGGCTTCGAGCGTGTCCGCCGTCTCCCCGCTTTGTGACACGAGGATGGCGAGCGAGTGCTCGACGTCGATGCTGGGCGCGTAGCGGAACTCGCTAGCCAGCTGCACGTCCACCGGGATGCCAGCAAGTTGCTCGATGATGCTTTTTCCCACTAGCCCCGCGTAGTGCGATGTGCCGCATGCGATCACGACGATGCGGCGTGAGGCCCGGATGCGTTCTTCCGTGAGGTTGCCCTCGACGTCGAAGTGTTGCCCAAGCTGCGTGAGCCGGCCGCGCATCACCTCGTGGAGCGCGTCGGGGATCTCGTGGATCTCCTTGAGCATGAAGTGGTCGAAGCCGCCCTTTTCTGCGGCTTCGAGCGACCACGTGAGTTCGCGTACGATGGGGATCTTCGTTTCCCCGTGCTGGTCGTAAAGGCGGATGCGTTCTCCTTCGAGCTCGACCATGTCCCCATCGTCGAGGAACACGACGTTGCGCGTGTGCGCAAGGATGGCCGTCGCATCGCTCGCGAGCATGGCGCGTCCAGGCGCAAGCCCAACGATGAGTGGCGACTTGTTTCGTGCTGCCACGATGCGGTCTGGCGCGTCGGCGCTCACGACCACGAGCGCGTAGCTGCCTTCAAGGTGCGCCACGGCGGCGCGCACGGCTTGGTACAAGTCGCCCTGGAAGTTCGCTTCCACGAGGTGCGAGATCACTTCCGAGTCAGTTTCGCTCGCGAACTTGTGCCCGTTGGCGAGGAGTTTCTCGCGGAGTTCCAAGAAGTTCTCGATGATGCCGTTGTGCACGACCGCGATGCGGCCCGTGCAGTCCTTGTGAGGGTGGGCGTTCGACTGCGTTGGCGCGCCGTGCGTGGCCCAGCGCGTGTGCCCCATGCCAACGTGCCCCACGGGCTTATCGAGCTTCGCAAGGAACTCGACGGGGCCGACGCTTCGCTTGACCGTCAGGCCGTCGCTCGTGATGACGGCGAGTCCTGCCGAGTCGTACCCACGATACTCGAGCCGGCGGAGCCCCTCGATGATGGTGGCTGCTGCGTCAGGCGTCCCCACGACGCCGATGATGCCGCACATGAGTATCCCTCGACCCCGGTCAGCAAGACGGGGGCGAGGCTTTGGAGCTTTCGAGCGACCTGGCCATCGCGTGGTCGCGGCGCCGGGTTGGCAAGACTCACCCTTGGCCGAGGGCCTTGCGGGCTTTGGCCTCGTCGTCCACCATGATCACCAGTTCGGGGCTCCCGGAGCCGGATGTGGTGCCAAAGAGGGAGTCGATGTTGATCTTGGCCTTCGCGAGCTTCGCGCAGACGTCCGCCAGTTGTCCTGGCTTGTTGGGGAGCTTGAGAGTGATGGCCTCGCCGGTGCGGTATTGGTAGCCGCCGTCCTTGAGCGCCTTCTCTGCCTTGCGTGGGGAGTCAACGTGGAGGCGGACCATGCCGAAGTCCACGCTTCCCTCGAGGAGGATGGCCTCGATGTTCACGCCTGCCTCCGCGATGACTGAAGCCAGATCGGCAAGAGCGCCGGGGTGGTTCTCGAGAAGGACGACGATCTGGGTGTTCGTCACGTGTTCACGACCTTGGGGCGGCGGAAAACGGAGCTTGCATCTGAAGCTTCCGGCTCCGCGTCATCCACTGATGCGCGCGTTGCGCCGTTCTTCGATGCCGCCGCGCCCGCAGCTTCCCAGCCGTGGGCAACGCTTTCCGTGCAGCGTCGGGACCATTGGCGCCCCGCACTCTGGGCAGCCGCTCCGAGCCTCCGCCATGAGGGAACGCCGAAGGTCGGTCGCCTTTTAACTCTTGTGAGTCCACGAGAGGGGAAAATATGACGCACCGGGCTTCGTCATGCCTGGACGTCGTGCCAAGGGGCGGGAGCCATCGCACTCATACCCGTGGGCCTTCCTGCCAGCACCTCGTGACGAAGCCGGCCGTGCCAAACCCCGAACCCATCGTGTGGGACCTCAAGCCAGTCCTTCCCGCCACAAATGGTCCCCAGTTCGACGCACTGGTGAACAAGCTGGAGGCGATGACGAAGGAGTTCGAATCGTGGCGCCCCAAGCTGGACGGGATCAAGACGAGTGAGCAGCTCGACAAGCTCCTCGTCCTCGACGTCGAGATGGGCGAACTCGCCTCGCGCTTGGGCTACTGGGGCCATCTCGCGTTCAGCGCGGACACGCGCGACCCCAACGTACAGGCGTTCATGTCCAAGATGGAGAACCTCACCACCGAGATCGGGAACCGCACGCGCTTCTTCGACCTCTGGTGGAAGTCGCTTCCTGATGATCGCGCGGCCAAACTCATGCCCGAGGACGCTGAGAAGCGCTACTACCTCGAGCGTCTGCGCGTCTTCAGGCCGCACACGCTCTCCGAGTCAGAAGAGAAGATCATCGCGCTCAAGGACGTGACGGGCGAGAGCGCCCTCGACCGCGTGCGCGAGATCGTGACGAGCGCGTTCAAATTCAAGGACCCAAAGACCGGGCGGGACGTCACTCAGAGCGAGCTGACGAAGCATGTGTACGATGCGGACCCCGCCATCCGCGTAGCCGCGTACAATGAGGTGTGGCGCGTGTACGCCGAGAACGAGAATCTCCTCTCCTTCCTGTACTCGAGCGTAGTGCAAGACTGGGCCAACGAGAACCTGAAGCTACGCAACTACCACAGCGCCATCGGCGTGCGCAACAAGGGAAACGATGTGCCCGACGAGGCCGTGGACGTGCTCCTTGACGTGTGCAAGCAGAACGCGCCACTCTTCCAACGCTACTTCTTGTGGAAGGCCAAGCGTCTGGGCCTCGCGCCGTCGCGCTATCACATCTACGCGCCGTTGACGAAGGACAAGCTCGACGTGCCCTATGAGGACGCCAAGCAGAAGGTCCTCGCCGTCTTCGGCTCGTTCTCGCCGCACATCCAGGAGGCCGCCAAGCGGGTCTTCGACGAGGACCACGTGCACGTCTATCCTGCTGAAGGCAAACGCGGCGGAGCGTACTGCGCGACCGTGACGGCCAAGATGACGCCCTACGTCTTCCTCAACCACACGGGCGACGCGCAATCGCTCAAGACGCTCGCGCACGAGATGGGTCACGCCGTGCACAGCGTCCTCGCACGCGACCGCTTTCCGTTCGTCGCGCACAGCACGCTTCCCATGGCCGAGACGGCCAGCGTGTTCGCCGAGATGCTGCTTCACGAGACGCTCATGCGGGAGGCGACGCCGGAGGACCGCGTCGCCATCCTCAGCGACAAGCTCTCCGAGATCTACGCGACCGTGATGCGCCAAGCGTACTTCGTCGTCTTCGAGAAGGAAGCGCACAAGCTCGTTCCCGAGGGCGCCACGAACGAGGACCTCGACAAGGTGTACCTCGCGCAATTGCGCCAGCAGTTCGGCCCCATCGACGTGCCAGATGACTTCCGGCGCGAGTGGCAGTACATCCCGCACATCTACGCGAGCCCGTTCTACTGCTACTCGTACAGCTTCGGCATGCTGCTGTCCCTTGCGCTCTATGGCAAGTACCGCGAGGAAGGCAAGCCCTTCGTGCCAAAGTACGAAGCGCTCCTTGCTGCGGGCGGCAGCGACGCGCCAGAGAAGCTCCTCGCCAAGCTCGACGTCGATATCCGGGACCGCAAGTTCTGGCAGAAGGGCTTTGATATCGTCAAGGAAATGATGGACGAGCTGGAGAAGAGTGCTCCGTCGTCATGATTGAGAACCTGTTCATCCTGTCCATCCTTTTCATCCTGTTCTGTCGAGGCCACTGTGTCTCTAGAGAATGTGCCTCTGAGTCGGCGTGGGGGCCTCGCAGCCACGAAACCATATAAACCGTCGGGGTCATCCCCGCCAGCTTTCGACGAAAGCCCCCAAAGATGACAAGGCTCAATGAAGGTCTCCCTTTCCCCCGCGGAGGGTTCTAGACTGGACAAACTGCCCGTGGACGAGTTCACGACGGACAAGGCCTTCTACGCGGCCTTGAAGCTCCACGTTTACGCCTCAGTCCACGACGGTTTCTTCACGACGCTCCTGAACGGACGAAGCGTCCTCCTTGACCAGGAGCTCAAGCTCGAGGTCGGCCGGTTCACCGCGCGCAAGGCGAACCACCTTTTCGTGAGCGAGAACGGCCACCGCGCCTCCACGAGCAGCGAGTTCTACGGTTTCACGAGCCACAAGGTGCGCGAGAAGCTCACCCACTTCCACTCCATGGGCGTCGTGGAGCTCTTGGGCAAGGGGCTGCGCGACGCGTACACCTATCGCTGGCGCTTGCCAGTGAAGCACTGGGAAGTGTGCAGCTTCGAGAAGTTCCGTCGCCGCACGAGCGAGGACCTCTCGATGAACCTCGAGATCTACCGCATCTTCATCGAGAAAGGCATGGACCAGTTCGCGCCACGCGACTTCATCGACATCTACACCAGAGCGCACGGGGCCGAGTACAACACGACGCGGTGGGGCGCACGCAAGTGGGAGACGATCGGGAAGTCATTCCAGTACACTGAGTTCATCCGTGGTCGCCTCCAGCGCTTGCTCGACAAGGGGCTTCTCCTGGGCAAGGGGGACGAGCTTCGCGTGAACCCTGACATGAGCGAGGCCGTGAACCACTTCGACCTCTTCCTGAACGCGGTCCCCTTCCGCCCCAGCCGCGCGATGTGCGACGCGTGCCCGCTCGACTCGCTGTGCCAGGCTGGTTCGACACAGCGGCTGATCGTCTCCTTGAACCAGAACTGAGAACCCTTATGACCCCGAGTCCCCACTTCGGCGAGGTCCAGGCCCCCCTGGGCGGCTGTTGCCGAGGCCACTTCATGCGTCCAGCCCGACTCGTCGCGCTATTCCTCGTCGTCATCATGGTCCTGCCCGCGCTCCCCACGTCAGCGCAGACGCCGGACGTCACGCAGCCCACGACCACTCCGGGGCACAGGGTCTCGTTCAATCTGACGAAGTATGATGACACGCTCTTCGCTTCGATCACGACGGCGTACCGCGTCGCCTTCGGCGCGAACGGCGACATCTGGTACTCGACGCAGGCCGGCGTCGTCCACCTCAAGCTCCAAGAGGGAACGCGCGAGCTCTACACGCATGAGGATGGCCTTCCGTCGAGCCTCGCGTTGGGCTTGGCGACCGACGGAAACGACGTGCTTGCCGGCACAGACCTCGGCCTCGCCGTCATCGACCAGACGACGCACAAGGTCGTCCGCCAGCTGCGCCTCGACAACAGCGCGCTGCCAGACGATATCATCCACGAGGTCGCCATCGACGGTAGGGACGTGCTCTTGGGCACGCATTTCTCTGGCGTCGCCACATGGAACCGGACGACGGACGCCATCACCACGAAGAACACGAGCACGATCGATGACTTCGCGAAGCCCGTGCGCCGCATCGTGGCCACGCCCACGACGGTCTGGGCAGGAACGGATGGCGATGGCGCATGGAGGTTCGATCGTGCCTCAGGCAACTGGTCAGTGCTGCTCAAGAACGACGGCCTCCCATCCAACAGCGTGCTCTCTTTTGCGGAACTGAACGGCAAGACGTACATCGGTACGGACGCAGGACTAGTTGAGTACGCGAACGGTGCCGTCACGCGCAAGTGGAACAAGACGACGGACGGCATGCCTGACGACAGGGTGTACGACCTCGACGTAGTCCCACGCGCCGACGGCACCGGTTCGGACCTGTGGGCTGCCACCAGGAGCGGCATGTGGCAACTCGTGCCCGGCACGAACGCGAACCAGACGTACGCGCAGGACTGGGGCCTCATGGGCTCCTACGTGTGGGACGACGTGTACGACGACGCGACACAAAGCTGGGTATTCGGCACGACGCTTGGCGTCTCCCTCGCGAACCAGAATGGTTGGACCTACTACTCCACGGGCCCCACGAACGCTCCCTCGCCTGGCCCGATCAACTACCGCTTCACTGCCGTGCACGCAGCAGATGGTCTCGTGTGGACGGGCAGCGAACTGGGCGTATCGGCGTTCGCGCCCGCAAGCGCGACGAAGCCTGGCATCTGGTACAACCTCGGCGCCTGGCAAGACTACCCCGGTGGCCAGGTCAACTCCATCAAGCGCTATGGGAACATGACGTGGTTCGCCACGAGCACGGAAGCCGTCGGCTACAATACGGACGATCACACGTGGAGCGAACGCAAGGTCACGTCTTCGCGCAACATAGTGTACGGCCTCGACGCCGCGCAAGGCGAATTGTGGATCGGCCTCTTTGGCGACGGGGTCATCATGCAGAACCTCACGACGGGCACGTCACAGTTCTGGAACTCGAAGAGCACGCCAACACCCATTCCCGACTCGTACATCACTGACGTGCACATCGACGGGAACACCGTGTGGCTTGGCGCAAGCGTCGGCGTCATCCGCATGGACCGCATCTCGGGCGCGTTCATCACGTACACGACGGCCGACGGCATCCCCGGCGGCGGCGTCGTGTTCCGCGCGCTGCCAGACGGCTCCGTCGTCTATGTTGGCACGAAGGACGGCGGCGTCGGTCGCCTAGACGTCGCGAGCGGCAAGGTCGATAAGGTGTGGGACAACACCACTGTCCCGGGTTTCCCCATGGACGAAGTGCGTGACCTCTACCGCGAAGGCGGACGATTGTGGGTCGGCACGAAGGGAGGCCTCGCGCGCATCAACGTGACCACCGGCGACGTGACCTTGTGGAACCAAAGCAACTCCAAGTTGGTCCAGAACTTCGTGAGCGGCATCACGAGCCAAGACGGCATCCTCTATCTTGCCACCGCGAGCGGCATCGCTCGCATGGACATCGCCACGAGCGCGTTCCTTCCCATGCGCGATGGCCCTGACACACAGCACGGGACTGGTGGGGGTTCCACGCACACGACGTTCACGGCGCCAGTCAACGTCCGCATCGACTCGCCCAAGGACGGCGTCGGCGTCACAGGGATGGTCGAGGTCCGCGGCGCCGCGAGCAAGCTTGGCGGCCGCATCGACCGCGTCGAAGTGCAGATCGGGGATGGGCCCTGGCGCACCGCGAACGGCACCGAATCGTGGACCTACAAGTGGGACTCCTCGACTGCACCAAGCGACAAGCAGCTCGCCATCAGCGTGCACGCGCTTGCCGGCAACGAGACGTCGCGCGACGTGGACGTGCTCGTCACTCCAGTCGCGCTGCCCACGGTGCCACTCAGCATCGAGCACACCAGCGTGAAGAACAAGAACGCAGGGCAATCCATCCTTGTTGGCGCCACCATCCACGGCGACGAGCCACTCGGCGCCACTGCGTACTACAAAGTGCCAGGCCGCGACGCCTACGACAAGCTCGACCTCGTGCGGGCAGGCAACGTCTTCGCCGCGACCATCCCCGGTCGCAAAGTCACGGAAGGCACGCTCCAGTACTACATCGAGGCACACTCAGGATTGCTATCTGCCACGAGTCCCGAGGACGCCGGCTCGCCTTGGGCCATCCTCGTCGGGCCACCCGCCCGCGTCGCAGTCAGCATCGATGGCCCCATCCTGCTCTCCGTCCAAGCAGGCTCCAACACGCGCCTCACGCTCAACGTCACGAACATCGGCACGGAGTCGGGCACGTTCACGATCATTGGCTCGGGGCTGCGCGCCTCGTGGCTCAGCGTGCCAGCGGAAACGCTCACGCTTGCACCTGGGGAAGTGCGGCAAGTGAACGCGACGCTCGACGTGCCGATCCTTGCCTTCGCGGACAACACGACGCTCCGCTTCCAAGTCGATGACATCAAGGGCGAAGCGCAAAGCGCCGAAGCCAGCGTGCCAGTGGAGATACTCTCCGCGCCCGAAGCGACGCGCCCCACGGTGACGCCCACCACGAAGTCGCCCGTGCCGGTCTCGCCGCTCGTCCCCCTCGCTGGCCTCGCCCTCGCCGCGCTGGGCCTGCGGAGGTGGCGCAAGTGAAGCACGCACTCTTCGCCCTGGTCATCGCCGCGCTCGTCCTCCTTCCATCCGCCGTCGCGGTGCCCCAAGTGCCCGCGTTCCCCGGCGAGATGAACGCACTCGCGCGCAAGTGGCAAGCCGAAGCGCTCGCGCTTGGCGCCAACGACACGGCGCGCGAGTGGTACCCGCAAGCCGAGGGTTTCCTGAAGAACGCGACGACCGCACTCGGGCAAGGGCGCGTACGCACCGCGATGTACGACATCGAGACGTTCACGGAGATCGTGCTCACGGGCCAACTGATGGACCAAGCCGCAAGCCTCGGCTCGGACGCGGAGAAGAGGTCCTTCGTCATCGAGCGCACGGCCGCGTGGAACCAGCAAGCGCGCGCGGACTGGCAGGACTACCGCGCCAAGCTGAAGGCCACCGAGGGCGACATCCATGCGCTCAATGCGATGGAACTCGCGCTCTACAGCGCGGACCAAGCGCTAAGCGCCGCCATGCAGACGACTGGTCACGACCAGCTCGCGCGCGACTTCCCGAAGACCTCGGGCTTCCAGCGCGACTACGTGCTCGCCCTCGTGCGCACGGACCACACGTCCATCTTGGACCTCCAGTGGGCAACGGACATCCTCGACGCTGTCGCCCAACGCGAAGGACTCCCACCCCGGCTCGACAGCAAGAACTGGTCCATCATGGCGAACGTGGCCCTCGCTGACCCCGGGTACGGCGACCGCATTCCCAACCAGCTCCAAGCTCTCGAGGAGTTCGGCAAGGACGTCAGGGCGCACAACGAATCGACGATGGCGCTCGTCATCAGTCTGGCCGAGCAGCGCGCGTCCCGCGCGACCAGCATCGAGGTCATTTTCGGCGACGCCCGCTCGCGCGGCCTCGACGTCGTGCACGACGCCGCACGCGGCATGAACCTGCAACTCAACAACACGACGCTGGAGACCGCGACCAAGTACGGACTGTTGGGCGTGTTCACGGCCGACGCAATCGACCGCGCGGTCTTCACTGACGAGTTCGTGGACCGCGGCCAAGCGCAGCTGAGCTTCATCATCGCCGCGTGGTCCGGCCTCGATCACCAAGCCTACGCGACGCAGACGCTCATCGCCGCGAGCACGGTCGTGCCGCCGCCAACGCCGGAAGCCAAGAAGCCCACGCCGATGGGAGTGGAGCTCGCAGTCGTCGCGCTGGCGGGACTCGCGCTATCGATACGACGTCGGTGACGTCTCCTTGGTGAAAGGGAGCAGCCCCAAGCCCGAATCAGCGTCGCTTCGACTCCAAGTGGTCCGCCAGCCGGTTGGCGAGCAAGCGCGCTTCCCGGATCGCCTTGATATCATACAGGATCTCGCGTTCCTTGAGCCCGCGGCCAACCGCGTAGCCCAAGTAGAGCATGCGGTGCGCCGTGAAGTAGTGGCCCAAGCACTGCGCCGCCAGTTCGCCGCCCCACTCGCTCTCCACCGCGAGCGCCGCGCCGGCCTTGGCTGCGAAGGCACCCTTGCGCTGGTCCTCCCACGTGGCGTCCAGCAGTGCGACCATGCGCCCGGGCGGCATGCCAAAGTAGCTGGGCGTCGCCAAGAGGAACGCGTCCGCTTGGCGCATCTTTTCGACGACCTCATCGAGCTTGCCATCCGCACGGTGTCCCGGTGCGCCGAAGTCAGCCAGCGCGACGAGCTCCGTCTCCACGCGGCCGTGGATGGCCTTGAGCGCTTCTTCGAGGAGGATGGTCGTGTTCCCGCCGATGCGTTGGGAGCCGCTGATGCCGAGGACTTTCATGGTGAACCTCCACCCCCGGTTCTCACCACGGAGACACGGAGAACGGAGAATCCCGCAGGAGTCGCACGCCAAGGAGAGAGACGGAGTTGTCGTCTCCGTCTCTCTCGTGGGCTTCGCTGTTGCATAGTCGTCTCCGGTCTCCGTGCCTCCGTGGTGCTGTCGCGAGGCACGTTCACCCACCCCCAAGTACCCGATGTCGTGGCTCTCTCCAGTCCCAGCCTGGTGTGCGGTACCCCATCTTGGGGATGACGAGCGGGTTGCGCTTGTGCGCGCTCGTGATGATGCGCTTCTCGATGGCTCGCACTGTCTCCACGCCGACGCTGGCGCGGCGAGCGGTCGTCTCGATATCGTGGCCGGCCTCGATCTCCGCAAGGACCTTGTCGAGGTCCGCGTACTTGACGCCCAGCTCGCCCTCGTCGGTCTGGCCGGGGAACAGCCCCGCGCTTGGCGGCTTGTCGATGATGGCGGCGGGCAAGCGGAGCTCGCGCGCAAGCTCCCACACTTGCGTCTTGTACAGGTCGCCAAGCGGGTACACGTCCGCCGCACCGTCGCCCCACTTCGTGAAGTAGCCCGTGAGGAGCTCGCTCTTGTTGCCCGTGCCCAGCACGAGGTTGCCCAGTTGCGCTGCGTGCGCGTAGAGCACCATCATGCGGGCGCGGGGGCGGACGTTGTGCCTCGCCATTCCTTCTGGCAGCTTGTGTGCCGCGCAGGAGGTTTCGACCGCGGTGACGATGGGCGTGATATCAATGCGCTCGAAGGCGATACCCAACGTGCGGCACACTGACTCGCCATCCGCCGCGTCCGCGGGGTCCGACGTGTCGTGCGGGAGGAGGAGGCCGAGCACATTGTCAGGGCCGACGGCTTCCCGCGCGAGCGCGGCCACCACCGCGCTATCGACTCCGCCCGAGACGCCCAAGACGAAGCCATGCGCGCCCGCGTCGTGGGCGTAGCTCCGCAGGAACGCCACGAGGTGACGATGCGTCGCGCCAGCGTCGAACGCCATAGATGGGGCGCACGCGGGGGCCTCGGCAAAAGCGTTGCCGAAGGCGGCGCCTGGTCCAAGACGAGTCGCCCGAGCCCACCAGAACACGCAACGTTCTCGATTGCCGCCACGAACGCCAGCTGACAGGGCCGGGCGCAGGCCAGACCAAAGACATCCGTGATGTATTACGTTCGTAATACGAGAGGCGGGGTGCGCGCGTACGTGCGAGTGCGTGTGAATCACGCCAAGAGGCTAAGTGTAGTGGCATCTTGGCGTCGGGAGAGGATCGCGCCCTGGGGCCGTGCGTGCGCCAACCTTCTTGACGGACACCATGCTTGGCCGCATCATGGAGCCGCCGCAGTACAGCGTGCTGGAGCTCTGCAAGAACCGGGCGGGCTACGAGGCCGTGCCCCAGCAGAAGCTCAAGCTGCGGCTGCACGACGTTGAGCGCGACCTCCAGGACGCGGGCTTCGAGCCACTGGCGAACGCGGGCATCCTGCTCGTGGTGCGCTGGGAGAACGTGGAGCTCTCCGTCTTCGAGTCGGGCAAGCTCCTCTTCAAGACGCGTAGTGAGGCCGAAGCGCGCGTGGCGATGGCGGCGTTCAGGGGCGCGATGGGGTGGATGTGATGCGGCGATACTCCGCATCTTCGCGTCATCGCGTTCTCGTGTCATCGCGCCAAGAGGGGCCTCACTCATGAACGTCGAGCAGCTCCGCAAGGAGTTCCCGCTGCTGTCAAAACCGGACGCCCCGATCTATCTTGATAGCGCCTGCATGTCGCTCAAGCCCCGCTCCGTGATCGATGCGGTCGTGAAGTATTACGAAGAAACGCCGTTCTGCGCGGGGCGCGGCGTGTACGAGGGTTCTCTCGCCGTCAAGACGCTCGTGGAGGATGCGCGCCGCTCGCTCGCGGAGCACCTTGGCGCTCGTTCCTCTGGCACGGTCTTCACGAAGAACGCGACGGAAGCCATCAACCTGGTGGCGCACTCGTTCCCTTGGAAGAAGGGAGACGTCGTCTTGACGACGGACCGCGAGCACAACTCGAACCTCGTGCCGTGGCAGCGATTGCGCGAGCGCGGCGTGAGGCACGAGGTCGTCGCGCCCCGACGGCACGATGGACCTCGAAGCGTGGCGCGACCGTCTCGCGCGCCGCGACGTGCGCTTCGTGGCGGCCGTGCACGTCTCCAACCTCGATGGCTACGTGGCACCAGTCGCGGAGCTCGTGCGGCTTGCGCACGAGGCGGGTGACGTGCGCGTGCTGCTGGATGGCGCCCAAGCCGCGTCCCACTTGAGCGTGGACCTCGCGCGGCTTGGTGCGGACCACTACGCCGTAAGCGCGCACAAGATGCTCGGCCCCACTGGCGTGGGCGCGCTCCTGTCGAAGCCTGAGGCGCTCGACGAGTTGTCGCCATTCATCACGGGAGGCAACACGGTCGCGCGCACGACGTACGATGGCGCGCCGGAGTTCCTTGACGGGCCAGCCAAGTTCGAGGCGGGGCTCCAGAACTACGCTGGCATCGCGGGCGTGAAGCCCGCCGTCGAGCTTCTCGCGCGACTGGGCATGGGCAAGGTCCACAGCCATGGCGAGGAGCTGATGCGGCGCGCGGCGGCCGCGATCGAAGACGTCCCCGGCGTGGACCTCGTGGGCGCGCCGCTCACGACGCGGACAGCCATCGTGCCCCTCTCGCTGGACGGGATCGACCCCCACGCGCTGGCCATCCTGCTGGAGGACAAGCACCACATGCTCGTCCGCTCGGGGGACCATTGCTTGCACTCGTGGTTCAACGCGCGCGGCGTTCCCGGGACGCTCCGGGCGAGCTTCCACGCGTATAACACGCGACGCGAGGCCGACGAGTTCGGCGAGGCCGTGTCATCCCTCACGAGAGCGCTTCAACGGCCAGATGGGTCGCGAACATAGGCCCCCCTTTCCACTACGTCGTCGCAACAAAAGCTATGTCCCTCCGCCGACTCGCCCCAATCGTCGAGATGGACCGCCCGCCCTTACTATTCGTCGTCCTCGCCGCGCTCGTCATCCCACCCCTCGCGCTGGCGCACGGAGGTCCCCCTCCGTCGTACGACCCGCTCATCCTCAACATCGACGGGTGGCTCACGGTGGACGGCAAGATAGCACCCAGCGGCCCCGGCGCAGGGATCGCGTACTTCGCCCAGTACACGCCAGGCTCGGCGGCCGTGCCGCTCTCGTTCACGATGGATGCGCCAGTGGCGTTCTCGTCGCAGGGCTTTCACGTCATCCTATCGCTGCGAGCGGACAAACTGCTGCAGCCCAACGCGCCCGACACCAACAAGGCGCTGCGCCTGGAACTGATGGCGGATGGCAAGGGCGTGAAGGGAGCGAGCGCCGACATGCCGTTCGATTCGGCCATCATGCAGCCCGGATCGTTCCAGCACATCGACCTCACGCTCACCTCGCCTGATGAACCGCCCTTCGCGAAGGGCACGAAGGTCGCGCTCCGCCTCACGCCACTTGGCCCCGCGTTGCTCGATGGTTCTCTCGGCGTGGTCGTCGGCGAATCGAGCGCCTCCACCGCAGATTTCCCATTCGCGAAGATCCCCAAGGTCGCGGACCTCGAACTGCAAGACCCGGGGACGAGCCACACCCAGTATGACCTCGTCACGGAGAACTACACGCTCCCCGATGCGACGCGGTCCGCCAACGACATCGAGGTCTATCACGACAATATCGTGACGAACTACATCAACGTGCTCGGCACGAGGGCGTACTTGACCATCAAAGGAAGCGAGGACGCCAACACGGCAGCGCAGTACCACGCGTTCCCCGATCGGGAGCGCCGCATCGCCGCGACTCACGACTTCACGTTCGCAGGTAAACTCATCCGCGTGCACCCAGGCGTGGGAACGGTGCTGGACATGGATCTGACCAGCGGCCCAGCGACGCTGGAATGCGTCAAGAACTGTCCGCAGCCATTCAAGATGACGCTCTACCCCAACCGCATGATGCAAGCACCAGGGAGCATGGGAACGCTCGTGGGCGGCACGAACGTCACGACGACGCCCACCCACACGACACCCACGCAGGCGGCCACGGGGACGGGCACTCCCGAAAAGAGAGTACCGTCGGTCACGATGCCACTCGTGTTCGCGTCCGTCGCGCTGCTCGCGCTCGCGCGTGGCCGCAGATCCCGCTAACGACGTCCAGGTGGATTGGGTAACACTGCGTTCGCACGCGGCGGCGGGCGAGGCGAAGGCGGCCGAGCGACCGCGTGGCAGAGCCACGTCGAGCGAGGCAGCGAGCGCGAAGCGCGAGTGGCGCCGATGCCGCAGCCCCGCCGCGTGCGAACCCTTCGGGCGGGCCGCCGCA
>JBAZZN010000040.1:0-14103 GCA_041658815.1 Thermoplasmatota archaeon | reverse complement strand
ATGTCGGTGTCTTCCGAAAAGACGTCCCGAAGCCGTGCGAGCCAGTCTGGCGAGGGCGCGCAATCCGCGTCCGTGAAGGCGACGATATCGGCTCTCGCCGCTTGGATCCCGATGTTGCGCGCTCGCGAGGGTCCTCGGGCACAGTCCGATAGCAGCTTGACGCCTCGCGCCTGGGCGATCTGGCGGGAGCCGTCCGACGAGCCGCCGTCCACGATGATGACCTCGGCGCGTCCCCACGGAAACTCTTGCCCCTCCAGCGCGTCGAGGCAAGCGTCGAGCGTGGCGCGCTCATTGAGGCACGGGATCACGACGGAGACGTCGGGCCTCACGGGGCGGCCTCCTCCAACGTGAGCTGGGCGCGGATCCACGCGGCGACGCCGAGGCCGCCCGGGAGCGACGTGATGTCGTCCGCGACGGCTTGGAGGGATGGGGCCGCGTTCCCGACGGCGACACCGCGTCCTACGGCGCGAAGCATCGGGATATCATTCTCGCCGTCTCCGAACGCGACGCAGTGCTCGGGGAGGACACCGACGAGTTCGAGCGCGGCGAGGAGCCCCACGGCCTTGTCGATGCCTTCTGGGAGCAGCATGACGCGGTCGCGGTTCCGGACGAGGTGCCCGCGTATGCCCGACCGCTCCAATGCTTCGCGAACGAGCCCTTCCGATGCGAGGTCGAAGGAGACGATAACTTGGCCGCGTTCCGTCTCCACATCGAGGCCGTCAAGCGCTCGTTCGAGGTCCGCGGCGACGCCCCCGATCGGCGTCACGAGGCCTTCGTTCGTGCGGAGCAGGCACCCATTCTCCGCGACGATAGCATCGGCGACGTCCCCCACGGCGAGGGCGAGGAAGTCGACGGACCTCCCCGAGACGATGATGGTCTTCACGCCGATGGACCGCAGGGTGCGCAACGCGTCGAGCGCTTCTGGGACCAGCTCGAGCGTGTCGTGGGTCGTGAGCGTCCGGTCGTAATCGGCGGCGACGGCGCGCATCGCTCGATCAGGCGTGCGTCCTCACCTCGGCCGTCCCGCTCGCGAGTACCTCCTCGAAGACGCGCTCAAGCGCGAGTCGCCCCGAGGGCAACGTCGCCTGCGCGGCGGTCCTCTCCCCCGCCCGCCCCATGGCGCGCGCTCCATCGGGGTCGCGGAGGAGGACCACCAGCGCGGCCGCGAGGGCTTCGGTGTCCCCGCAGTCGAGCGTGAGGCCGTCCTCCCCTTCCTGCACGAGCTCGGCGACGCCCGCGCGGTCGGACACGACGACGGGGCGCGCGTGCAGCCACGCCTCGATGGCGGCCAAGCCGAAGCCTTCGCGCGTGCTGGGCAAGCAGAAGACGTGGCTTGCCTCGTAAGCGGCCGGCAACATCTCGTCGCCAAGGTGCCCCGTGAAGGTGACGCGCGCATCGACGCGAAGGTCGCGCGCGAGGGCCTCCATCGCGGCGCGCCACTGTTCGCCTTTTGATAGCCCGAGTCCTCCCGTCTTGGACGACGAGAAGGATCCGTTCCCGACGAGGACGAGGTGCGCGTCGGGCACTTCGCGAAGCACCGCTGGCAAGGCCATGATGAGGTGGTCCTGGCCTTTCACGGGGTCCATCCGTCCGACGTTCAGGATGACGCGGTCGGCGTCGCGCAGGTGGAATTGCGAGCGGAATCGCTCGAGTTGCGTGCTTGACGCCGGGGGCGAATCGCGCGGGTCGACGAACGGGCGGATGACGTGGATCGGTGTCTTGAGGCCGGCGTTGCGCAAGTTGTCCGCGTACCGCCGCGTGCTGACGACCACTGCGTCGTACTTGCTCATCCCAGCGACGAAGTGGTCGTCCCACTCGCGCGGAAGGCTCGAAGGATACGGAGTGTGGAGTTGGAAGACGGCGGGCACGCGCTCGCGGCCTCGCCACGCGCCAGCAACACCAAGCTGCTGAAAATCGTGGACATAGAGCAGGTCGGGGGAGCCCACGCGCTCGCACGCTTCGCGCATCGCTTCCGCACAGCGAGCTTGATACGCGTCGTACCCGATCCACGCGTCTTCTGATATCTTGCCCTCCGGTGGCGGCACACCGGGCCCGGAGTTGAGCAGCTCCCACATGCGCTCCTTGGCGATCACGTACTGCGACTTTTCTGGCTCGGGAAGAGCGACGAACGAGAGGCGCACGCCCTCGAATTCGATGACGGGGCGCGCTTCATCATCCGCGGCGAGTGCGACCCACTCCGCGTCCGCGACGGTGCCGTCAGCGAGCCACTGCTTGAGCAGCGGCAGGAGCATGCGCGTGACGCCGCCAGTCGTGAATTTGTACTCGGTCCCTGACACGTCACGGAACCGGAGCAAGGGCGTCTGCGTGTTCACTGCAAGTCGCAGGCTTTCCATCCGGAACGAACGAGATGCGAAAGGCGGGTAAAGATTTCCGCCCAACGGTCGTTACGACCGAGCGGTCGGTCGCCACGACACACGCGACTGTGACGGAAGCGGCAATCGGGAAGCTTGATTCCCCCCCGGGGCCGAACCGAGGCTCATGACCAGCGCTCCCTCGCTCGCCGGACCCGTGTCGCGGGGCGCTTACGAGCGGCTGGAGGATTACGGCGCGATCGGCGCAGGAAGGAGCGTGGCGCTCGTGAGCCGCACGGGCAGCATCGATTGGTGGTGCCCTGCTCGCTTTGACGCACCAAGCGTGTTCGGCGCGATTCTCGACGCGGCGAAAGGCGGCCACTACCGCATCGCGCCAACCGACGAGCAAGCGAGGAGTCGTTTCCGCTACGTCCCTGAAACGAACATCATCGAGACGACGCACACGACTGCCAGCGGCGCGGCGCGCGTGACGGACTTCGCCCCGTTCGACGAGGACCACGGGCTGTCGGATGACGTGCTTGTGCGCCGCATCGAAGGCGTCAGCGGTTGCGTCGAACTCGAGATCACGTTCGCGCCCCGTTTCCAGTACGGCGCGGTCTCTGCGCGGTTCGCTCGCACGAAGGACGGAACGATCGCGCGCGGCGCCGGCGAGTTGCTCCTCCTCACGGGTGTGGACCTCGCGCCGACGCCCGAGGGTGCGATGCACGCGCGCGTCTTCGTCCGCGCAGGCGAGCGCGTCGACCTCGTCTTGCGCCACTCGCCCTGCGAGTCGGTCGAACCGTTCGTCGACGCGCTCGCCCTTGACGCCGCCCAGCTTGAGGTGCGCACGTTCGAACGGTGGCGCGCGTGGTCGAACCAGACGACCATCGAAGGCCCCGATGCCGCGCTCGTGCGCCGATCCGCGCTCGCGCTCAAACTCCTGCAGTGCCGCCGCAACGGGGCCATCGTCGCCGCGCCGACGACCTCGCTTCCTGAAGAGATCGGGGGCGTGCGCAACTGGGACTATCGGTACGCCTGGATCCGCGACGGCGCGCTGTGCGCCCGCGCCCTCGGGGACGTGGGGCACGACGAGGAGGCTGACGCGTACGCGCGCTGGCTCACGCGCGCCGTGGGCGCGGGCCCGGAGGACCTCCGCGTCATGTACAGCGTGAGCGGCGCGCGCGAACTCCCAGAGCGTGTGCTATCACATCTCGAGGGGCACCGCCGCTCCGCGCCCGTCCGCATCGGGAACGATGCTTCGACGCAGCACCAGCTCGACGTGTATGGGGAACTGTTCCACTTCGTCGCGAGCTGCGCCGAGGCGCCGACGGCGAACGAGTGGGCTTCCTACGCGCGCCTTGCCGACTGGGTCGCGCTGAACTGGCGCGCGCCCGACAGCGGCATCTGGGAAGTGCGCTGCGAGCCCAAACAATTCGTGCTCAGCAAGGCGATGGCGAGCGTCGCGCTCGACAGGGCCGCCGCCCTCGCGCGCGCCAACGGCTTTACGGGTGATAGCGAACACTGGGAAGCCGAAGCGGCAGCGGCACGTTTGATGGTCCTCACGGAGGGCTACGACGCGGAGGCTGGCTACTTCGTGCAAGCCATCGGCGAGCGCCACATCGACGCGTCGAACCTTCTGCTCGCGCTCGTGGGCTTCATCGACGCGCGCGACCCGCGCATGCTTGGCACCGTCGAGCGCATCGTCGCGCGCTTGCTGTCAAACGGCCTCGTGTACCGCTATCTTGGCGCGGCGGACGGCGTCATAGGCGGCGAGGCCACCTTCGCGTACTGCACGTTCTGGCTCGTCGAAGTCCTCGCGCGGCAAGGCCGCGTGCGGGATGCGCGCGCCCTGTTCGACCGCATGGCGCAGCGCGCGACGCCGCTTGGACTGTACGCGGAAGAGATCGATTCCACCACGGGAGAGCACTTGGGGAATTTTCCCCAAGGCTTCCCTCACGCTGGCCTGATATCAGCGGCGCTTGCGCTGCGGACCGCCGAGCGAAGCGCGGAGTGAACTGGGCGCCACCGCGCGCTCAGTTCTCGGCCTGATAGAACTCGGCCCAATTCGCGCCGGACCCGCCAGCGGGCGTGAAGAACGCGCTCATGCCCATGCGCATCTTGCCATTGCTGTCAAGGCGCACCTGATTGAACTCGGGCGTGGCCGAATGCGTCCCGTGGAAGATGGGTGTGCTCGTCGTCGTGCCTGACGCGATGGTCGTGCTCGGCGTGTCCGCTCCGGCCACGCGAGCCCAGTAGAAGAACCAGTCCGCGTCCGTGCTCGTGGCATTCACGGTCGTGGGCGTGCCCAGCCACTGGATGGCGGCCTCGCCCGCGTTCCCGCCAACGACCCACGGCGCGTAGCCGCTGCTGCCGCGCTGGATGGGGACGGGCGCGGACCACGAGGCGCCATCGGCCGAGTGCGTGTACCAGATGGGCTGGTCGCTCCCCGTCGATGATGCGTAGACGACGTGGAGGCCACCGGCCGAATCCATGCCGATACTTGGGTAGAGATAGCTCGCGGAGTTCTCCGTGGATGCGATGCGCGTCGAGGACCACGTTGCGCCCGCGTCGTTGCTCGCGGCGACCCACACCTCCTCCGCGTCAGAGGAGACGCCGACGACGCCGTTGGCGCGTTTGTTGTACACGAGGAAGATGTGCTGCTGGTCAGGCGTGAGGACAAAGTTGCCTTCCCAGCTGAAGGGGTTGTTCGGGTCCGCGAGCGCGACTGGGACCGCGGGCAGGAACGTGACGCCGCCGTCCGTCGAGCGCGTGTACCAGATGGCCGTCGGCATGCCGAACTGCACGTCCTGGTAGCTCACGTGGATGGTGCCCGCGGGGCCGCCCACGAGCCAGGGGCGGTCCACGATGGGACTCGTGACGGCCAACGGCGTGCCAGCCCAGGTGAGGCCGCCATCAGTGCTGTGGCCCACGCTGAGGTCGCCCAGCCACGTGTCGGCTGAGTACATCGTCCCGACCGCGTCGTATGCCACGTCACAGTCGCCGCCCTCGAACGTGTACTGGCGAAGGTCCGTCTGATCGGTCTCGACGCGCACGTACTGCCACGACGCGCCGGCGTCGCTGGACTTGTAGAAGTATGATTGGCCGTAGGGTGTGTTGGGCACGCCGGAAGGCGCGCAGAGGAACATGTTGTCCTCGTTCGTGGGGTCGATGACGAGGCTCGTCTCACGCGCGGCGAGCGTCGTGTTCACCGACGTGACGGCGCCCCAGCCGGGGGAGGGCGTCCACGCCATGCCGCCGCCCACTGGGGGCGCGACGTAGGGGCTCAGCGTGACCGTCAGCGCGGACGGCATGAGCGAACCATCATAGTAGAACTGATCGCCCGCCGTGCCGGCATACACTTGGAGGAGAAGTTCGTGGCCTACAGTACCCTTCGCAAGCGGCATGTCCACATGCACGAGGCGCGCGGGGCCCGGGGCGATCGTCGCCGTGACCGTCGAGAACGGCGCTGAGCTGCCATCCGCAAGGAGGGAGACCGATAGCGGGCCATCCGCACCCGAGACCCACAGGTCCGCGCTGGCGCTCTCCACGTTCGCGGTGAGCGGTGCGGCCCAGTAACCAAGCAGGAAGTTCTTCCAGTAGAGTTGGTTCCCGCTGGACGTCTGCGTGACCTTCGGCGCGGGGGTCGCCGGAGCCGACTCGTCCATCGTGGTCGTCGTAGCGGTGCCCACGCCGAACTCGGCGAGCTCCTCGGCGTTGCCCGAAGGCGTGATCGAGTGCAGGTAAAGTGTCTTCGTCGTGGTGACGGTGGTCGAGTGCGGCGAGACCGTGGGACCACCAAGCAGTTCCTTCGCTTCGGCCGGCAAGAGCGCCGTGACCGAGATCATGACGACGCCAAGCGCGGCGATCGTGCTGAGTTTGACCAATCCAAAGCCTCCAATCACCGGCGAACGCGCCATGGAGTATTTTCATCCTTCGGCAGCGCACTGCATCAGTCAGTCGGCATCAGGATCGCCGCGCACACGATGAGGCCCCCGATCACGACTGGCACGAGGAGGAACGTCGAGGCAGCAACGATCCCCGTGAGGACGAGCGCGAGCGCAAATGGCAACCAACGCGTGCGCTCGCCCCACGCACCGAGGCACGCGTAGGCGACGACCCCGGCGAAGTACAGGAAGATGCCCAACGTCGAGACGCCTGTCCACACGCCCGAGACGCCCCACGCGCCCAGCCAAAGGAGCGCGAGGACCAGCACGATGCGTTTCGCGTTCGTTGCCTTCATGGGGACGATGCAGCGCGCTCCGCGACCATCAGGCCTCCGGTGCCGTTGGGGCTCCGCCCCCAAGCCCCGCGGGGGCTTGCTCCCCCAGGCCCCACTCGCCGCTTGGTTGCGGCGCTCGACGAACCAGGAGTTCGCGGCAATCCTCGCGGGCATACGTTTTCTGGGTGCCGTCCGCCGGATCGTCCACGCCGGGGGACCTGTTCATGGCAAGTGAGATCTACCTTGCAAAGTCTTATTACAATGTAAGACCAGAACACAATGTATGCAAGTCGAGACGAAGGTCACGGATGCCAATCAGACCCAAGTCCCAGCCGAGATCCGCACGAAGCACAAGGTCGGCCCGGGTGACATTGTCATTTGGGACGAACACCCTGACGGGTCGCTCACGGTACACTTCCGTCGCCGCCACACGCTCCGAGACATGGTTGGCTTCGCCAAGAGCGCGACCAAGGGGAACAGTGTTGAAGCCAAGCGCCGCGCGCAACGCCGCCTCTGAGACATCATGTCCGTCTTTGCCGATACGACGTTCTTCGTCGCACTCATGGACGAGGACGACCAGTGGCACGAGCAGGCCCAAGCTCTTCTCGCATTCGCCGAGAAGTGGTCACCACTCCAAGTGCATGCGCTCGCCGTTGGCGAAGTGATCGCGATCATCGGAAGCCACAAAGGCGGAAAAGCTGCTCGACAAGCATACGCGATGCTCAAGGACACGGTTCAGATCCATGTTCCAACGATCGACGACCTCGACGCCGCCATGGAACACGTGCTTCGCTACGATGGCACTCTCAGCCTAAGCGATGCCCTATACTTGCACATGATGAAACTCGCCGAGGCCAAGCAGATCATCAGCTTCGACGACGACTTCGACGGCAAATGCATCGAGCGGATCAGCGATCCGCCCAACATGGGCCCGAAACCGCCGTCACGGCGATCCCGCTGACCCGAACCGTTGATGTTGCCACTCGATGCCGGTTCTCAGGACGACCTCGGCGGCGACCACGACAACATTCACGGGCGAACTTTGACGGGGATCACGACTCTCGCCTCGGCGTGGCCCGCAGGATTCGACGGCGGCCTCGCTGACGACGCCCCTAAGTCGAGCTGACCCACGTCACGTCGAACGCGATGCCGGTGCCGTCCAGGGCCGACGTCTGGGCCTTGGTCGCTCCGCGGCCGTTCACCATGTCGATGCGGTCCGCTTGCCACGCGGCGTCACTGATCGTGCCGGTGTGCCCCGCGATCGTAGCGCTGGCGCCCGTGAACGTCACGGTGCCGAAGTTGGAGAGCGGCAGCACGCCGCCCGACCACGGCGCTTCCTGGACCCACTCGGCGCTGCTGCGCGCGGCCTTGGCGCGCTGCGTCGTCGAGAAGGACCACCCCTGCGTCGCGTCGGTCATGGTGAGCGTGTAGGCGTTGCCGCCCGAGTATCGCACTTCCGCTGTCATGTGGTCCCCTGCTTGCACCACGTGCTGGATGCGGCGCGACGGCTTGGGGTACATTTCCCACCAGGCCGCGTAATATGGGACGGACCCGCCGCTTAGGCAATCGCTCTCCGTGCCCAGTTGCTCCACCGAGTTCGACGAGTACCCGTCGATGCCGACCCACGCCGCGCTGTACTTGTTGGTGCCATCTGCGGGGCACGAGACCGCAGGCACGACCCAGCTTCCCTTCACGTCGGTCACGACGCCGTTGCTTGGCGACGCGAGGTTCGTCTGGACCGCGTAGCCCGCCCAATTGGTGGAAGCCCCGAATCGGTCGCTCGCGTGCCGAACGCCTTCTTGGGGTGATGCGGGGGCGACTGGAAACGAGAGGAACGCGAACAGGACGATGATCACTATGAGAGCGCGGCGCATGGGGCTATCCAGGCCGTGCAAGGTGAAAAGGAACTGAGGTACAACGGTCTAAGGCGAGGACGCAGTGACGGCCGGTGGTCGGGCACTTGGTCCCGCTCGCCTGCGGAGGCTCGCTTTCGTGCCGTGGCGCGAGAGCGAAACGATCCCCGCGAGCGCGAGCGCGGCGACGAGGAGCGCGGAGAGCCCGCCCCCGCCCAAGAAGGCAAGGAACGCGAGCATGCAATCCGCGCTCGCAAGGGTGATGCCGCCAGCCCACGCGAATCGCCACTTCTTCAGGAGCGCGATGCCAATGAGCACTTGGAGCGCGACGAGCACGAGCACGCCAGCCGAGTCGCCGCGCGCGAAGTCCACCATGCCCAGCGCCGCGAGAGCGAGCGCGCACCAAGCCGCGATGCGGACGGGCAACCGTCGGTCGCTGTCCACTGCCGCGCGGCGCGTGGGTGACGATGGCGGACGAGTCGCTGGCGCGGGCGGCGTGATGGAGAAGGATGGCGCGTCATCGAAGGTCGGAGCCGCGTCGATGGGGCTGGGGTGCTGGCAGCGATAGCAACGCGCCGAGCCCGAGATGACGCCGGCGCCGCAGTGCGCGCAGTTCATGCGGGGAGCCATCAGCAAGCGCGTCCTTGAAAGCGTGGGGACTTCCCCAAGGCCGGACCGCCCCCTTTACCCCTGCCAGCGGGTCTTCACCCAGCCCTCGATGAGGCTCTTGTTCAGCATGGGTTCAGCATAGGCGATGTCCGTCACAGTGACGATGCCCCGCACTTGGTCGCCCAGGACGACGACGAGGCGCTTGACGCGGAGGGACTTCATGCGCTCTGCGGCCTCCTCGATGGATGCGGATGGCTCGATGGTCGCAAGCGGTCGCGTCATGACTTCGGCCACGAGCGTCTTCTCGGCGTCGCGTCCTTCGGCCACGATGCGGAACGTCACGTCGCGCTCGGTCAGCATGCCCGCGGGAGAGTCAGCCACCGTGGCGATGACGCAGCCGACCCCACGCGAACGCATCAGAAGGGCCGCGGCCCTGACCGTGGCGGAGGCGGGCAACGTGGCCACGTCGCGGTGCATGAGGGAGTCCACTATCATCACTGCGGCTTGGTTTCCCAGGGATTTGAAGGCGCGCCCTTAAGGAGGGGTCTTCCCTTCGTCGGCTCCGTCGGAGGACCGACATTCATGGCCAAGGCTGCCAACACGAAGGATCTCGTCGAGTACGTCTCCAAGAAGACCGGCATGAAGCCCAAGGACGCCCGTGGCGCCGTCACGAGCACGTTCGAGGGCATCGCCACGCTCCTGAAGAAGAACGACCGCATCTCGGTCACGGGCGTCGGCACGTTCGCGAAGAAGGTCAAGCCCGCGCAAAAGGGCGGCAAGAAAGCCAAGAACCCCTTCACGGGCGAAGAATACATCACGAAGAACAAGCCCGCGTCCACGACCGTCAAGTTCCGACCGGGCAAGGGCTTCAAGGCCAACTTCGGCGGCAAGTAAGCCGCTGCCGCGGCAAAGCGCCTGCGGGCGCAACTCTCTTTCTTGTTTGATATCTTCCCTCAGTGGGAACATCCTCGCCGGATCCCAGGCATTCTCGCCCACCGGGGCAAGCCCTGGACGCGTTCGGCACAGGATTGATGGGCGCTTCACGGAGTCGTGCTTGTGCATGGGTCCCCTCGTGAGGGGGCGCGCGCTCGCGCTGCTCCTGGTCGCCTCGACGCTCGCGGCAGGTTGCACCACACCCGGCGGTCAACCATGCCCGCCCGCGTGGGCGCCCCAGCCGCCCGGGTGCGGCGGGACCCAGGCGCCGTCGGGCCCGCCCGCCGTGAGCGTCACCCATCAGGGCGATAGCAGCGACCCGAAGCCGGCCGCGTCGACCCTCCCCCCCAAGACGACGCCGACCGTGGCGAACGACGCGCCCAAGGCGACACCCCCCGTGACGCGGGACCCGACCCGGATCCAGCATTACCTCCCGTCCCTCGTGGACATCTATGGCCCCGAAGTGAGGGACACGGTGGACCTGTCTCTCTCGCCCACCATCGTCAATGGGCTCGGACTACCGGGCACGGAGAGCGCTGCGTCTCAGCAATGGATGCGGGAGCAGAAGGCGCTGGGCGCGCGACACATCTCGGGCATCTCGATCTGGAACAACGACAACTGGAAGAAGGTCTCGGACTTGCCTCCAGAGCTTGCGACCGCGTACGTCTTGGATCTGGACGGGAACCCCGTGATCGTGCAGGAGAGTATCTTCCTCAACATCCTCGACCCCGCCTACCAGGAGTACCTCAGGGCGGGCATCCGGTCCCACATCGATGCGGGCACGGACGGCTTCTCCATCGACGAGCACTTCGGGACGGCTTGGGCCCTGGATCCGTTGGGTGAGGGGCCCTTCGACAAATTTGCGTTGGCCGGTTTCCCTGCGTACCTTGGCCAACACTACACGCCCGAGGAGCTGCGGCAGAAGGGGATCCAGGACCTCTCGACGTTCGATTACAAGCAGTTTCTCCTCGACCATGGGCTTCGTGATGACTATCGTACTCACAAGCGCGATGGTACGGTCCCCTTCGTTGAGGATTACTACGAGTATCTACGCGCGGCGGCAGCGGGCGTGATCCAGGGCCTCATCGACTACGTCCACGCGTACTCGGCCCAGAAGGGGAGATCGACGTTCATCGCGGCGAACCTCGGCTCCCTCGAGACGACCGCCCGGTTCTACTCCTCCATCGACGTGTTCCTCTTCGAGCACGGATGGCTGCCCGACTGGCGGCAGAACCTCAACAAGACCTTCCCCGCGGGCGAACCCGTCGGCCCCGAGATCAAGTTCCTCCTTAGCCAGGACAAGACCGCCGTCGTGGGGTACAGCATCGAGGGTGACGGGCGCGTGATGATGCGGCTTGGCACGGAGCCCAGCACTCGCCTCATGACCCACGAGTTCGCAGAGTGCTACGCCAACGGCGGGTACTACGATCCCGTCTACCAGCTCGACTGGATCGGCATCAAGTTCACTTCGGACCGCGCGCTGCTGCGGCCCTTCTACTCCTTCGTGCGCGAGCACCCAGGATTCTTCCTCAACAGGACGACGTCCCCCGAGGTCGCTGTGCTCCACGCCCGCGTGTTCCTCGACGATGGCATGGCCTTGGACGCGACACGCGGGTTCTCGACGATGCTCGCGCGGGCGAACGTCCCGCACGATGTCCTGGGGCTCGACCAAGTGGGGAACCTCTCGAAGTACAAGGTGGTGCTCACGAGCGGCGTGGGGTGGTCGCAGCATGACCTCGATGCTCTCCTGGCCTACGCGCGCGGGGGCGGAGTCGTCTTCGCGTCGGACGATCGCTTCGCGACCAAGGACGAGGCTTATCGGCCAGTCGATCGTCCTGAGCTCACTGCAGTCAAGACGGAGGGCGCCCACGCCATCGGCTCGGGGGCCTTCGTCTTTTCTCGGGATTACGTCTGGTGGCGCCTCTGGTCCAACCAGGATCCGGCGTCGGCGGCCAAGGTCCTTGCCGTCGTGAACGGAAGCGCCCAACCCGACGCGGCGCCTGCCTCCGTCCAACTCCTCCCGTTCACGGGTAAGGACGGCCGGTTCCTCGTCCACATCCTCAACTACGACTTCAACGGCACGGACTTCACGCACAGGAGCGACCTCGACGTGCGGGTCAAGCTGCCGTCAGGGTACTCATTGGGTGGGAAGGCGCTGCGCATCGCCTCCCCCGACTTCGTGGGGAACGTGACCGCAAGCTATCATGAAGCCGACGGGTGGGTCTCGTTCACGGTGCCAAGCCTCCACGTCTGGGACGTCGCGGCGTTCGAGTGACGCACGGCCCCTACGAAGCCACAGGAGGGAACTCGCCTGGGGCTGAGTCGTGGGCGAACTCCTTCTCCTCCCACATGTCGAGCGGACCGTCCGCTTCACGCGCCCAGGGACGGTCGTCTGGCGCACGGCACGCGCGTTGATGAACGCGAGCGCGATGATCGCGACCCCAAGCGCGACGTGGAAGTACGTGGGGGCGTTCGAGCCGCCCGGCGTCAACGCGAGCATGAGCTCGACGAAGAGGAGCCAGGTCATCATGTAGAGGGACCTCCAGATCGGCATGATATCATCCATGGACGAGTCGAAGGAGCTCGTACACGAGGAACGCTGGCCACACGAGCGCCTTGAGCAGGCCGAGCGCACCCATCCAGAACCCTGCCGCCGTCTGGATGTAGTAGATCGCGGCTCCGATGAAGCCCAACCCGTACACTGCGCCACCGCCGGCATCCTTCGCGCCCATGTTTCGCGTCACGCGCGAGGGATGCTTCAAACGTGGGTCCACCAGCCACGCACGCCACTTGCTTGGGAGGGGCTGACCGCCTGCTTCTCGTGAGGCTTATATCGAGGCCGCTTCGATGCGCACCCGCATGCCTTCCATGATCGTCCAGGGCCAGTGCGCACAATGCGGGCAGGTCCGGAAGTTCATGGAGTTCAAGGCCGAACCGTGCAGCCCGATGTCGCCCTTCGAGAAGCGCCACGGGTTCCGTTGCTTGACATGCAAGCGGATCGTGGACGAGTTGGTGGACGAACGTGGCGGACGACACTCTTGGGTCGAAGGACAACACGTGGAAGCCTAGGGGCTCCGCGTATGACGTGCCGGCCGTCCAGAAGGGCGGACCAAGCGTGTTCGAGCGCATGCGCCGTCGCCTGATGATCACATTCGTCGCCCAAGGCATCCTCCTGCTCCTCCTCGTGGGCGCAGCGGTCATGACGAGCGGCACGCCGAGGACGCCACGACTCTACTTGTGGACGACGGTGATCCCGCTGGGGTTCTCGCTCGTGTTCTTCCTCGCGTACAAGCGCGGCGTGAAGGTGCGCCGCGAGAAGCAGTGGACGCGCGAGTGGGAAATGGCGGAGACGAAGCTCGCTTCCCGCAGCCTTGGCGTCGTCATCGCCCTCTGGGCCATCGGGCTCCTCGCGTTCACGTTCCTGCTTTGAATCATGAAGCAGAGTCGCTGAAGGGGTGACGCACCGCGACGTCGGGCAAACGCTCGATGGCCGCGTTCAGGAAGACGGAGTCTCCCAGCTCCAGCACCTCCAGTAGCCGCGCGCGCTTGGGATCGTCCAAGTCGAACGTGGAGAACACGACCGCGCCCTCGCCGCTCGCGTCGAGCGCGTGCCGCATCAGGTGCGTGAGGGACACGACTTGGAACGTGGGTCGGCGGCTCAATGACAAGAGAGCGCCAGAGCCGCGGCTCACGAGTACCCGGCGCCCCGCGAGGTCAGGCGCGTCCTGCAGGAACGTGGGGTCGATGCCGACGGCGCCTGGTGCGAGGTCATAGCTCACGCCACCGTACAGCGCCACGTAGTTGTCCCGGAACGCGCGGATGGGTCCCATGGTGCCGACCTTCTTTCGTTCCTCGTTGGCTTTGAGCGTTCCGATAGGTCCCCCGCGCCGTGGAAACGTATTTCCCGCCCCCCGAACGCTCATTGGAGGATGACCGCCCCGTCCGCGTCCCGGGACGTCCAGGACGCGCTCGCCGCCCTCGATCGACTCGTCCACCGCCACAAGCTCCTCACCCCCGAGCAGGCGCTGCAAGCCGCCCGCCTCATCACGGGCAATGCGGCATTCGAGTTCCCGCCCCCCACGCCCCAGCCGTAAGGGAAGGGTTTTGAGGGAAGGGCTCGTGGTTCGGGCCGATTGGTTGGAACGCAGCGCGCGGAGAAACGTGCCGGACTCCACTG
>JBAZZN010000039.1:0-14112 GCA_041658815.1 Thermoplasmatota archaeon | reverse complement strand
GTGCGAGCGTCTGCCGGAAGCCGGCTTCGTGCTGCAAGATGCCCTGGTGCGCGATCATGGCGCCATTGTCCACGAGGAGACGCTTCTCGGGACGATACGCCCTCGCGCCACGGGCCTCCGCCATGACGCGGACCATCTCCCAGAGGCGCTCGTTGCACGCGACGCCACCGCCGAGCACGACCTCGCTCTTCTCGGTGTGAGCGAGCGCGCGCTCCGTCACTTCGACGAGCATCGCGAAGGCCGTTTCCTGCAACGAGAAGCACACGTCCTCCATCGACGCTCCCTTCGCCCGGTGCGAGCGCGCCGCGGTGAGGAGCCCACTGAACGCCAAGTCCATGCCCTTCACGCTGTAGGGCATGTCGAGCAGTCGCGCGCTCGACGGACTTGCGGGTCCGTCGGCGTCGAAGCTGCGGCTTCGACTAGTCGAGAGCTGTGACTCTCGACGGCGGCCTCGCTGCGCTGCGGAGCCGCCCCCGCGTGCCAGCTTCTCGACCTCGGGGCCCCCAGGGAAGGGCGTGCCCTCCTCGCGCGCGAACTTGTCGAGCATGTTGCCGATGCCCACGTCGAGCGTCTCCCCGAACACGCGGTACTTGCCGCCCTTGAACGCGATGACCTGCGTGTTCCCGCCGCTCGCGTAGAGCAGGACCGGGTCCACGGCAGGCGTCATGGCGCGGCCGATCTCCAAGTGCGCCACGCAGTGGTTCACGCCCACGAGGGGCTTGCCAGCGCTCAGCGCGAAGGCGCGTGCGATCGTTGCCGCCGTGCGCAAGCACGGGCCGAGGCCAGGGCCTTGGCTGAAGGCGACGATATCAAGCTCGCTTGGCCGCACACCGGCCTTCTCCAACGCCCGTGCGAGCACGTCGGGGCCGACCGCGGCATGGTGGTTCGCGGCTTCCCGCGGGTGGATTCCGCCTTGCTCGGGGCGGAGCATATCCGTCTCACTGCTGAGGATGGCGGTCTTGCCGCCCTCCCGCCGCACGATGCCGGCGCCGAAGGTGTGCGCGGTGCCCTCAATGCCCAGCGCAAGCGTCACGAGTCGCAGACGGGGGGGTGGCACATCAGTCCTTCGGGCGCCGCGAGGCCAAGCTTCAGTGGCCTCGCCAGGTGCCGCCGTGCGCTGCTGGGCACTTCGTACCACCCAAACAAGGCCGCGCTCGTCGTCCGCGGTGCGGTGGCGCGGCTCCCGCAGCAACGATAGCCTGCGCCACGGCCAGCGCTTTTCATGGCACGCCCGCAAGTGGGGCAATGCGGGTTCCCCACGCGCCGCGGCGTGGTGGCGTGGACGTTCATCTTCTCGATGCCCAGCGTGAGGCGACCATCCGGGCCCTCGTGGCAACCGCCGCACACCGTGACATCATCGCCCGCTCGAAGCTGCGCCACGACGGCGCGGAAGGAGCGTGTCGGCGCATAGGCGGCGCAGCGGAGGCCCTCGACCTCCAGGTGAACGTGGCCGTTGCGCTCGATGGGGTCGCTCGCGACGCGGCCGCGCACGCGCGCGCTATCGTACGCGCGCACCGCGTCGCTCGCGCGGTCCACGAGGTGGTCGTCGCTTGCGTGGTTCGTGAGGAAGAGCGTTTCCCGCGCAGGGCGCTGGGGGCCAAGTGTGGCCGAGGCGCGTTCAAGCTCGTCGGGGTCCGTGCCGCGCAGCCCCCAAAGCACGGGGCAGGGCGACGAGGGCACGCAGACGACGTCGTCCTCGACGAGATCATAGGTGTCGAAGAGCGTTGGGAATGATAGCTCGACGTCGCGGACGCGCAGTGGGTCCACGTGGCGAGTCATGATGTCGCGGTAAACGATCCGTTCCCACGTCGTCCGCTTCGCGGGCCACGACAGCGCCGCAGCGGCCCCGATGACTCCGCGCCCGCCCCACCACCGCATCGTGGCGCCGTCCAGTGGGAGTTCGCCTCGCTCCACGATGCGGGTGACGGCGGCCTCGTACAACCAGGGGGGAAGCGGCGCGCGGCTCACTACGATGCCAGGCGAAGTGCCTTCTTCGCGCTGGGCGACGCGCTCGATGAGTCGTCGCACGCGCGCGAGAGCGTCATCGAGGGGTGCGTCCTCTTCGAAGGAGAGCGCGACGGCGCCGTTCCCGCGCGTCTTCCACGGCACGTTGGGGTTGAGGCGCACGAGCCGCGCGGGGCCAGCGGGTGTGAGGCGTGGAAAGAGGTCACGGACGGGCTGGGCGAGTGACGTCGTGCAACCGCCGGCGCGCGAGTCCGTGTCGTCGAAACCCACAAGGAGCACCCAGGCGCCTCCTTGGGCGCGACGGCAGCCGTGGGAGATTAAGCTTCAGCCAAGGAAGCTGGTGTCTGGCTCTGGTGACTCGGGCCTGTCAGAGAAGTACATGTCGAGCGCCTCGCAGAAGGCGGCGCTCATGTTCTTTCCCTTCAGGATCTTGAGCGTCTGGAGCTTCATGTGGTAGCTCATTGGCAGGCGCACTTTCAGGTCCTTGGTCTGGATTCCTTGGGTCATACGGAAACCCCCTCCGGGTTCAAGACCACCGTTCATTAGTGGGGCCATGTTAGGTTGGTTGTATGGGGGAACCGAACAACAGGGGGGACCGTGCAGGAGCGCAGCGATCGAAAAGTGGGCCCCGCGAGCGCCAGGACCGGCGGCGCTCGCGAGGGAATCTGGAATGCCTCAGAGGGGGGGCATGGCGGGCAGCGGCGGCAGCGCCAGCACGCGTGGCACCTGGGGCGCGCTTGGGGCCTGGGGCGCTGGCGGCTCTGGGGGAGTCGGTGGCGTGGGGGGCGCTTCCGGGCTCTCGGATGCAGGCTCCTCGGGGGCCGGCGTGGTGGCCTTTGCCTCAGCCGCGCGCACGAAGTACGTGCTCGTCAACTCGTAGTGCGCTGGCATGATGCCGCTCATGCTGAGCGTGTGCTCACCGGCTTGGAAGTTCTCGCGGTGGACGTCGGTCCACATGAACATCTGCGCGCCGCCCAGCGACGCGACATCGTTCGCCTCGGCCACGATGCCCTTCTCGTTCTTGATGGAGGCCGAGTCCAAGACCCCAGTCGAGTCGCTCGCTGTGTTCAGCATCAACTCGATTGGCGTGTTCTTGAGCGTGAAGGTGCTCGCGCCTTCCGTGCTCTTGAGATCGACCTTCTCCTTGGCAAGCTTCAGCTCGCGGACCTCCGGAGCGGCCTTCGAGCCTTCGAGGTGCGCGATGACGACCTTGTTGGAGGCAGCGTGCACGTACACCACATACTCGCCCGCTGTGACCAGCTCGACGCTGGCCGTCGCGTTGTCCTCAGACAGCGTCACTACCTGCACGAGCTTGTCGTCAGGCGCGTAGATGGAGATGACGTCGCTAACGTACGAGGACTGGTTCTTCGCGTGGTGAGCTTGGGGGTCCTCCAGGATGAGCGTGCCCTTGTCCGCGGCGAAGGCGACGGCCTTGCCGCGGTTGATGGCGAAGCTGCCTGGAGCTGGCATGTGCATCTTGGGGCTCTTGACATCGGGTGCGCCCGGCGTCTTCGCGGCCTGCTCGGGCGCCTTGAGGTCCAGCGAGAGCGTCGTGAGGATCATGTCGCCTTGGAACTTCTCGGCGTGCGCCGTCACGGTGTAAGCGATCCCGTCGAGGTTCGCTGGGGTGCTCGTGCGCTGACCGGACTGTGACGTCCACACGCCAGGCGAGAAGGCCGTGCCAGACTCGTGCGTGATGGTGACGACGTCGCCCTTCGCGGACGCGACAGTCGCGGTCAGGTCCTGCGCGCTTCCATCATAAAGGAGCGTGACGAAGACGGGCGCGTTCTCGAGCTTCGCGCTCATCGTCTTGTCGAGCTTGGCCGCCGCATCCTGCGACGCGAGGCTGATGTCGTTTCGCACGAGGGGGATCTGCTGTAGGTCCGTCGGGGGCGCCGTGTCCGAGTTCACGCGAAGCGTCAGTGCGCCGTCGCCCGCGATGTCATAGACGTAGAGCACGTGGCGTCCCTGCGCGGGGCCACCGATGCTCGCGCTCGTGAGCGCGGAGGAGAGGTCATAGTAGCCAAGCTTTGCCCCGGCGGGGTCGAAGATGGCCAGCTTCGCGGAGGCGTTGGGGCCGCCAGCGAGGTTGATCTCGTAGTTCTTGGCGTTTGGCGGCACGAGGAGGCCGTACGCGTGCCCCGCGTAGATGTCGCCCTTGTAATCGTGCCACGTGGCGGCCTCCACGCTTTGGAGGCCGATCGTGATGGCCGCCAACGCCGCGAGGGCGCCGACGACGATCGCTATGGTCTTGTTTCGGTCCATGTCAACCACTGGGCCGCCCAACCGACCAGAATGACATGAAGAACTTGGTCTGAGCGTTGAAATGGGCGGTCGGGGGGGTTCGCCCTTTCTTCAACGACCCGACCAGTCCCTTCAAGATAGGCCCAACTGCTTGGGGGCGTGGGAGTTTGGGGAATGAAGCACCGCTTCGTCGTCGCCATCATCGCGCTGGTGGCCCTCGCGCCCACAGCGGCCGCGCTGGACCTTACCGTCGGCATCCGCCACGGCCTGCTGCCGGTGGATGTGGAACCCATCAAGCTCGCCGTGGAAGGCCCCGACGCGCCAAGTACGGCGGCGCACTCTTCCTCACAATCGTCACACTCCCGATCGCCACTCCCCGACGTCCCATCGCTCCCTCCCCCACCCATCGTCGTGGACTTCAACACGGTCAACGCCGTCGTCGATACCTCGCTGGGCTTGGTGGGCACCACCATCCCGCAAGTCCCACGCGGGGCCCCCGCGCAGGCGCCCGAGCCGCCCGCGATGCCGGAACGCATCTATGTGGGGCACGAGTCGCCCGCCAAGGCCAGCGCCATCGCTCCGGGAGCCGCCCTCGTCGCCCTCGCGGCCGTCACGGCCGCGGGCCCCGTCATCGCCACGCTCTCCTGGGAGCGGCTGCGCCGCTTCGCGCCCCTCGCGATGCTCTACACGCGCATCGCGAAAGAGCGCTTGCTCGACCACGGTGCCCGCGAGCGCCTCATCGAGGCCGTGCGCAGCAGTCCAGGCGTCGCCTTGGCGGACGCGGCGCGCATCGCGGACCTTCCCCGCAACACGGCGGTCTATCACCTCATGCGCCTCGAGAAGGAAGGCCTCGTGTCCTCGCTGCGCAGGGGCCGAACGCGCCTGTACTTCGCGCCAGGCGCTTTGGACCAGCGCGAGAACGCATCGGCCATCGCGGCGCTGCGCCACCCCGTCACGCTCGACATCGCGACGGAGGTCGGCGCGAAACCCGGCCTTGACCAGCAAGCGCTGTGCCAGCGCTTCGGCATCGCGCCCTCACTCGCGCACTGGCACGCGGCGCGCCTCGTGGACGCTGGCATCGTGACGGCACAGCGTGAGGGCCGCCGCGTGCGTTACTACCCAGGCGCGAGCTATGCGGTCGTGAGGACGCGCACGGCGTGAACGGACGCGACTCGACACGGGGACCACGCTGAGAAACGTTCATAGTGGCCCGCTGGATTGGCCGGTCCGATGGCGCACTTCGCGGTGCACGGGACCTGGCGCGGCGTGGCGGCGTTGGCTGCCCTCTTCACGTTCACGGGAATGCTCGTCTTCGCCCTCGCGGGCGGCGTGCACCCCACCCCGCCGGGGCCGACGGGTCAGCACACGTTCCCCCTCTTTGGCGGCTTGATGTACGTGGCCGTCCTCGCGGTCATCGTGCTGGGATTCTGGAGCAAGGAGGACGTCATCGCCGTGCTCGGGATCGTGGGGCTTTCGGCACTCGTCATCCTGGATATCCTGCTTCGCATCGGCGTGCTGGGCTACAACGGCGTCAAAGTCATCTGACGACGTGTGAGCGCCCGCTCGATATCACACTATGGTGATATCTGCCACCTTCTGCCCATCCTCGTCCATCAGTGCGAGCCGAGGCTCATCCAATTGGGTCAGGACCAAGCGATAACGCAGCCCAGCGTCAAAGATCGGGAGGCGTGCTTCGATGCGTGGCAAGAGGAAGGCGTGCTGAGCGCCAGCCGTTTGGTGCGCGTCATGCAGGAGTAGCTGCAGTTGGGAGAGAGACCAGGAGAGGTCGCGCAGTTCCTCAACGATGCGGCGGCGCACGCGGTCGTCTGCTGGGGCACCCTTCCGCCAGCGCACGGAGAGGTCGAGGCTCGACTCGGTCACGATTCACAAGGAGTCGGCTGGATGGCATACTCCCAGCGCGGGTGGCGGAGCGGGCCAGTGGCAAACCGCCAAGCTGGGCAAGACGGGACTCTGGGGGGCGGACCCCCCAGACCCCCCTTCATTCTTCGAACTCGATCTCGATGGCGGCCACGCCGCCATGGGCAGCCAAGTTGGCTTCCATGCGGCCGACCATCTCCTGGTCGGAGTCCTTCATCGTCGTGAAGTAGGCATCGAGGGCCTTCTCCACGGTCTCGCTGATGTTCTTCTCAGTGAAGAGCTTCAGCGCGTGCAGCTTGATGTGCTGGCGGATGGGCAGCTTCACCTTGATGCTCTTGCGGGCGTCCATGTTCTTCTTGGGCTGCTGGGCGTAGAGGCCCCATGTTGGGGAGTCGGCGTTGGTGATCTTCGTCATTTGGTGTTTCTCTCCTGTCATTCTCTCTGGGCTCACGCCTTCCTGCGGTTACGGATGAGGAGCGCCGTCTCGCCCGCGACCAGCAGGCCGAGGAAGACCGACGCGTAAAGGTAGATGGGGGCCGATCCCGCCGCTTGTCCCGAGCGCGTCTCCAGCGTCACCGTGTGCGCGCTGAAGTGCGGGATGCTCACGAGCACCTTGCTCCCGGCTTCGCCGGCGAGCACGAAGTACTCGGCCACGCCAGCGTCATCCTCCGGGTCGAGCACGTCCGCGAGGCTGGCCGCCTCGTGCGCCGCTTGCCCGTCGAAGAGGACGCTCGCTTGGCCACTCGCGATTCCAGCCACCGAGTTCGGGTCCAGCGAGAGCAGGAGCGTCTTGCCAGCACTCGACGCGCTGCTGATGGTGACGTCCACGCGTCCCTTGGTCGCGGCCACGACCATCCGCACGTCGCCCAGCACTGAGACGCTGGACGTCGTGAGGTCGCTGGCTTCTGAAGTGAGGCCGCGCGAGGAGGCTTCGAGCGAGCCGGCGATGGACTGGGTCTGCACGAGCACGCTGCCCGCGATGCGTCCGTTCGCGATGGCTTGGTCGAGCATCGTGCGCTGTGCGTTCGTCAGCTCGCTTTGGACGCCCGTGTTCGCGTGGAAGACGAGCTGCTGGCCGTTCGCGAGCTGTGCGCTCACTTGCTGGCCCTTCACGCTGAGCACGCCTGGGCCTACGAGGATGAGCGAGCCCAGCGTTTCGCCAGCGTCGTCCTTGAGCGCGACGATGCCGCTCGCTTGCGCCTCGGGGTGCACGCCGCTGGCAAGCTGGAAGGCCGCGCTCGTCGCTTGCTTGGCGACGACGCGTAGGTTCCCCGAGGCCGCGTCAGCGACCTCGATGCGCGCTTCCTTGTTCTCAAGGACGAGCGTCGTCAAGCCGTCCGCGAGTCCAGCCGAGCGGAACGACGAGGCGCCAGCGACGAGCGAGTCGAAGACGTCGTTCTGGGATGATACCAGGCCGAAGCGGCTGATGGCGCCCGACGCGCTTTCCGCGTGCAGCTTCACGAAGCTGCCCACCGCGGTGCCGTCCTCGAAGAGCTTGAACTCGCCGAACTGTCCTGCGGTGTCCGTGGACGCAGCGGCGGCCGCGAGCTTGGACTCGATCAAGACGTGCGCGGTCTCGCCCGCGTTGCGCGCGGTGTTCACGATGATGCGGAGCGCGCCGTTGCTGCTCGTCTCCACGAATGAGCGGGCTTGCGTGCCCAGGGCGAAGGCGGTCTCCGCGTTGCTAACGGGGATGGCGGGCACGCCGTCCACGAGCACGAGCACGTCGCTCGCGCTCTTCGCGGCAAGCACGGCGCCCTTCGTGTCGAGCACGAAGACGCGAGCGCCGTCGATCTTGCTGACGTACTCGACCGCGATGTCGCCGCGCGCGTGCGACGCCACGTTGGAGAGGACGCCAGTGAAGTACTCCGCGTGTGCGCTTGCGACGCTTCGGCCTTGAAGGCCCGCGAGGAGCTGCGCGCCCACGCGGCCGTTCGCTATCGCCTCGGCGACGGCCGCTTCGGTCGTGAACTCGCCAGCGCCAGGCGAGCGGTAGATGACGCGAGCGCCGTTCTCCAGCGTGGCCGTGACCGCGCCGTCGGTGGCGTGGAGCGTGCTGGAGACCGTGCGGCTGGCATCGTTGTCGATCGCGATGAGCGTGCCGGCGTTGATGCCGTGCGCTCCCTCGAGCTTCACGAGGTTCGTGAGTTGGGGCACCGCGTGGATCCCCGGAGCGAGGGAGAACGTGGCGCTCAAGTCCTGCTTGGCGTCAAGGAGGAGCGTGCCGTACGCGTCATCCACGAGCGTGAGGTCCGCCTTCGTGCCGGAGACGCGCATGTGCTGCGCGTCCATGGCGAGGGTGGCGCCTTGCTTGTTGTCGTCGATCTTGACCGCGCTGAAGATCTCGGCGCGAGTGGGAAGTGTCGTGTAGCTGCTCACTAGCGCGTCAGCCCTGCCAAGCGTGCCCGTGAGGAACTCGCCAGTGAGTTTGCCATTCGCGTGGAGCACGAGGTCGCCGAAGACGTGCGCGTCGGCTTGTTTCTCGGCGCGTGCTTGCGCTTCCGTGAGGGCGCGCGATGCTTCGATGCTCACGCGGTGCTCGGTGGCGCCAAGGAAGTCGGAGGTGGACGCGAGGACTTGGGTGCGTGCGTCGCCAACGACCGCGTAGTAGGAAGCGATGCCTTGCTGGGCGAGGTCGCGCACGTCGGCAGCGCTTTGGGCGCGCGTCGCGAGCGCGCCGTCCACATAGACCGCGACGTCGTTTGCGCTGTGCACGGACAGCGACTCGTACGCGAGGTCGTAGCTGAGGAGCGCGGGCGAGGGGTCGATCGAGCCGACGAGCGTCTCGACGCGGGGGCCCATCGTGGTGGTTTGTGCCGTGAAAGCGCGGGCCACATCGAGTTGGGTGCTCGCAGTGCCGCTGCCGCTGAAGTCCGTCACGAAGGAGGACGCAAGCTCGCCGCGGCTGGCAGCGTCCACGACGACGCGTTGGAGCGCGGTCGCGTCGCGGGAAGCGTCGAGGCGGGGAGCCGCCATGAAGAGGATGGTCGAACTGGACTTGGCGTGCGCGATGACCTGACCGTCTGAGATGGCGAGCGCGTCGCCAAGCGAGGAGGGGCCGTCGGCGCCCACGGCGATGATGCTACCCAGCCACTTCTGGCCGGGGCCGGTGAGGTCCATGAGGCCTGCAGTGCGGGCGATGGGCTGCACGCCGGAGGCGAGGTCGAATCGGACCGTGGTGGCTTGCGTCGTCGTGACTTCGATGGTGCTGTGGACGTCGTCGAGGAGCGTGAGGGCGGCATTGTTGCCTTGGAGGCGCAGCGCTGGGGAACCGACGCCCTGCAGTCTCTGCGTCTGCGCGAAGCCGTCGATGATGACGCTGCGGAAGAGCGCGTCGCCCGATGCCGAGTAGGCGCTGACCGTGCCGGTCGCTTCAGTGAGCGTGGCGGCGAGGTTCTGGCCTCGCACGTGCCCTTCAGCGTCAACGAGGAGGTCGCCCACGAAGAGCGCGGAGAGGGGCGAGAGGGGGGACTCGTTCTGCGCTGCCGCGAGCGGGACGATGCCGCTTGCAAGGAGAGCGCCGACGAGGGCGAGTGTGGCCCGGTGGGGACCGGTGTGGGTCATGCTGCTTGTTCCTCCTGGGTGCCCGGGTGCCAAAGCGCCCGGTGCCAAGAGGTACCTCGTCCCCTGAGACGCATATACCCCAGATGAGAGTGTGAAGCGCTCCATCACCCAGTTGGCCGAAAGGGGGGTCTGGGGGGTCTATCCGTGGTGTAGGCCCACCAGCATCCCATTCGAGTCCCGTGTTGGGTCCGCAAAGCGGACTGCACATGAAGCGGGACAGCGCAAGGCGGACTATTGGCGTGGGCCAGGAGTCTGACAGACATGACCACGGAAGCACAGGAAACGATCAGCGCGAGCACGGCCCAACTCGTAACGGGCACGGTTGAGGGCCGGGGGTTGACGAAGGTCTATTGGGCCTCGTCGGAGAAGGAGGCGTTCGTGCTGGAGGCCCGATCGCATGGGCAGCGGGAGAGCGAGTACGCGCGGTTCATTCTGACCGCCCGCAAGGACCCGATGCTCTTCTTGCAGCTTTGCCGACTGCGGGACGCGACGTTTGCCCATGGCCTCATGGGGAATCCGGCTGAGGCGGGAAAGGTCGCGGAGATCGAGAAGCGATTGAGCGAGGCCACGCACGAGGTGGACAGCCTCCTGCGGGACAGGCAAGACCTCGAGAAGCGCAACGAAGCACTGGAACGCAGCCTCGCGGACGCAGTGGATCGTGCGCGCGACTTGGCGGGCCAAGTCGTAGACCTCGCGCGAATCCAGGATGCCGCGAGGGAGCGCGCGGTAGCCGGTGGCGCTGAGTACGAGAGTACGGCGAAGCCGTTCTTGGCCGTGGTGCAAGCGCTGCGCATCGCGGGGCGCATGACCAAGAAGGAGTTGGAGGCCTCGCTCGTGGAGGCGAAGTATTCGCAGGCGGACGCTTCGCAAGCTGTGCAGCAGGCGTCGCGGTTGGGGTTGGTTGTGAAGGGGGCTGACGCGAGGCTTCGCCTTGCGAAGCCCGCTGTGGAGAGTGAGGAAGAATGAGCGCCGTTGGCGCGATCCCCACGCCCGAAGAGCTCGCCCGAGAATACGAGACTCGTCTCGCGCAAAGCGCGCGGGCGCACTACACGAACCAGCAACTCCTCGATGACTGGATGGAGTACATGCGGCCGATGATCGCGCCCTCAAGCGTGAAGACGTGGATGTCGCGCTCGCGAATACTCGCCCAATGGCTCGACGCTCGCGCCTATCACATCCTCTCGGCAACGCGCAAGGAAGCGTTGGACTATCGGGGGTGGTTGCACGAAGGCAAGTACGCGCGTCGAAGCGCGAACGCGAAGCCGCTCCAGGCGACGACGCTCCACAAGAGCTTGAGCCACGCGAGCCTCTTCTGCAATTACTTGCGAGACGCTCGCGGCATCATGCGCCTGAATCCATTCACAGACGTTGTGAAGGCGTTCGTGAAGCAGCACAAGAGCGAACTCCAGCCGGAGCTTCGAGGCTTGAGCGAAGACGACGCACGTGCCATCCTCGAAGGCGCCGAGGGCCTCGACGATTTCGCGCTCTTCCTCTTCCTCCTCAAGACAGGCGTCCGACGGGACGAGGCCGCGAGGGTCCGCGTGGACCAGATCGACTGGCAAGCGCACACCGTGAATTTGGAAGCTCACGCGAAGCGGAGCTACAACAAGGCCTACTTTGACGACGAAGCCGCGTACTTCCTGAAGCTCAAAGTCGAGCGGAACAAGAAACTGTTCCCAGGGAACCCGTACTTGTGGCCAAGCCCCAGGTGCAAGGGAAAGGGCATGCTTCCCGAAGCGCTCAACACCCAAGTCAAAGACATGGTCAAGCGCAGTCCCCTTGCGAAGACGATCAAGGATTGGTCAAGCGGCAAGGAGAAGGTGACGGCGCACACGAGTCGGCGCGCGTTCACGAGCTGGCTCAAGAAAGCGCGCGCGAGCGCGCCGTTGGGTTGCCCCAGCCACATCGTGGCCACGCTTCGCGGTGATAGCTTACGATCTCGAAGCGAGCTCGTGCCCGACCCCACGCAAGGCATCTACACGAAGCTTGGAACCGTGGACGGCATCGACGAGTTGCGGTACTGGTACGACAAATGCATGCCACAGCTCGGAGCGCGAGACGCGTGGGAGCGCGTGCTTCCCGCGACGTGGGACGCGAAGTCGATCGCTGCACTCATCCGGAGCGCAGGGCAAGCGTAGCTGCCACGCGGGCGGTTCGATGCTCGCCTCAAGCGGCAGCAGTCAGCCGAGGCTCGCAATGAGGACGTCCAGAGCTTGTGCGAGAACCGATTTCCCCCGGGCGCTGTTGCGTGGGTCTCGAGCGTGTCGAATCCATGAAGCGAAGCTTGGTAGCGTTGATGGTTGCACTGGTCTTGGGAACGATGGCAGCCTGCACGGTTCCGACGGTGGCCGAGGACACGATCGTTTCTATCGGGGAGCGGCTGCCCGAGGAGAGGCTGGCGATCGCGGCACCTGACCTCAAGGCAGCCGTCATCGCAGCTGCCGAGTCGGGGCAGCGGCTTGTTCTCCAGCCCCCGACGGGTGAAACGCTCAGCATCGCTGTGCGTGAGACGTTCATCTTCGACTACAATCCTCCCGACATCCGGGGGACCGCGCGAGACAATGGTGAACCATTGGCATACACCTTCGTTCGCACCTTCGTCGGAGACATCCAGGGTGGCTCGGCCACTTTCACCACCGGCCACGTCTATGTGTACGGCCACATTCGTACGCTCGATTGGGATGCGAACGTCCTCGCCCAGCGCCTCGACGACGGAACCGATGTCCAAGTCATCGAGTGGTCGGAGGTGTCGGCGACATCAGCCCTGCAGAGGATAGCTCTTGCCTCGCAAGGAGAAGGGGGAATCACGCTACTCGTGGCGGAAATAAGCAACGTAGTCGTCGATGTCGACCAGGGCGTCCGCAATGCGCGGTCCGACTGGTTGGCGTGGGCAACAAGTGGCTTCAACCACCACCAGGGCACGTGGGACGGTCAAGTCAACATTGACCTGAGGTTGCGCGGTCCTTACGCAGCACCCGATGCAAGTAGCTCGAACGGAAACTGTGACGCCGGCGCTGGATCCACTACGCGCGCTCAGTACTCCTCCTGGCTCGTGAACAATGCTATCTCCGGGACACATGCATACAATCTGTTCCACCGACACGACATGTACAACCCATCGGGATGTCACGGTGTCGCGGCGACGGCCAACCTGGGCTCCACGAACTCCGCGAGCGTTCAGGAAGGGCTGGACGTGAGTGGCAGCGACTCCTACAACCCTGCGGATACGCAGGAGCGGGGCGTACTCCAGATGCATGAGCTCGGCCACTCGCACGGCGCGGGCCACTACGACACCTGTTACTTCCCGGCAGCCTACTGCTCGGTGATGCCCCCCTACATCTGGAACCTTGACTCAGTAGACACCCTGTTCTTGCAGGCATCTAGAAACGAGATCACGACCTACGCTCACCCGATTCTATGAACTGGATCGCATGGGCGGCCCTCGGCAGCGTCGCTGCGTTAGCGGCTGCCGTCGCCGTGGGCGCCATGGTCGCGAAAGGGAATGAGTGTGACGTGACGGTCCAGTTCGAGAGGCTGTCGACGGCGGTGCCTGGAGCGGTGAATTTGACCGATGAATTCATCAACGGGCTTCCATCGGAAGTCGTTAAGGCATTCCGAACAGCCGAACAGCACGCTCAAGGCAACGCAAGCATCAAGAGCGTCGAACTTGCGAGCCTCAGAGCATTGTTCAAGACGGTGGACCCACGGGAGACAGGCTCATTCCTGTACAATTCGCGGGGTTTTCAACTTACATATGAGACCTGCTGAAAAATGCCGCTTCGAGGCTGAGGAGAGCCTGGACGAGTTGCGGTACTGGTACGACAAGTGCATGCCACAGATCGGAGCGCGAGACGCTTGGGAGCGTGTGCTTCCCGCGACGTGGGACGCGAAGTCGATCGCTGCGCTCATTCGGAGCGCAGCGCAAGCGTGAACGCCGCGCACGGGGGCGCGTGCGCGCCCGCGTAGGTGCTCGGTGTCGCGCGAAGTTAGGCATCTGCGGCGATGTCTGTGAGCGAGTCGGCGTCCCACACGAGGATGGGGACGCCGTGCTCGCGGACTTTTGCTGAGAACGCGGTCTTGAACGCGTGGACGGTGGCGCCGTAGGCGTAACCGTTGCGCCACTTGTCGTTGGGCGGCCAGAGCGCATGACGGTACAACATCAGGAACGCCCCCAGGGGAGGCTTTCGCATGGCGCGTGTGCGTCGTCGTGCTTCTGGGTGAGCTTGGGGTGCAGGCGGACATAGCCCGCATGAAGAACGTAGCGCAACCACTCCCACGCGGTGGCGAGGATGTCGAGGACCGACAGGAAGGTCGCGGTGGTGTTGGGCAAGAGTTAGCTCGCCTCCGTAGGCGCCGGCCTGGAACGGGGCCGTTTCGTCGGCGTTGACGGCGGCGCGATGGCGGCGTTCCTTGCGTGTTGAAGAGTGGCGGCGTGGCGGTACTGGGGGCGAAGGTTGTAGC
>JBAZZN010000038.1:0-14431 GCA_041658815.1 Thermoplasmatota archaeon | reverse complement strand
GGCATCTTCACTTGGGCTGCCATCACCCTCGGCGTGACGCTCCTCACGCGAAGCCTAGGCGTCGGCATCGGCAGCACGCTGGGCGTCCTCATCGCGGGCGACGTGCTGCGCGGGGTGCTCTTGGGGCTTGGCACGGTGGGACTGTGGGCGACACGCGCGCTGCCCAACACGGCGATCAATGCGTTGAGCGGTCGCGCCGCGATCGAGACGAGTGCGTGGGCGTGGATAGTGCCGAACCTGCTCGTGTACGTCCTCGGACTGAATGCGGTCGCGATCTGGAAGCTCCAGAAGCTCGACGTGATATCAGCGACGAAGTGAGGGCCAGTGCGCCCGTCAAGGGCGACGTCCTGAGGTAGGCCTGAGGATCATCGCGGCGGTCACGAGTGCCAACAAAGTGCCCCACACAAGCGTGGTTGGCGCGTTTCGTGGCGCGCCGAAGACGCCCTCCAAGTGGATGGCCCACGCAAGCGGCGTGGGCGCTGCGTAGGCCTTGCCCGGGCCGGGCCCCACATAGAGCGTGATAGCATCGCGCCACTGTGAACCATCTAGCGTGCCTACAGTGAGGCGCACCGACTCCTGATGCTCGCCTGGTCCGAGTTGCTGGTCGGACGAATCCTGCCAAACGACGACCCGCTGGTTCTCAGGCGAGAGGCCCAGCGCGAGGTCGCCTGCCGCGAGCGGTTCGTTCGTCCAAGTCAGCGTCGCGTTCACCGATAGCGCGCGGCGTATGTACCCCTTACGACCCTCGGCGCTCTGGGCGAATGGCACTTCTTGGGGGCTCCATCGGTCGTCGGCGCCAACGTCGTGCGCCGAAACGTCTGCGCCATTCAACGTCCCGCGCAGGTCGAGCGACAGGTGGTCCTTGTACAGTGGGAGTTCCAGGGTCGTGCCGTTGCGGCGCCCTTGCTCAGCCGTGTGTCCAGGTGCGCTGGCGCTGATGAGCAGAACCGCGGGCGCACGGAACGTCACGTCACCGTTCGCATCTGTGGTTGCACTGGCGCGGTAGCAGCTGAAGAAGAACGAGAAGAAGCAGTCCTCGCTGGCTTCAACGACCACGCCAGACAGGCCGGGTCCGCCGGGCTCGTCGGTGACGTGGACACGCACCGTGCTGCCGCTAGCGCCTGCGGTCGCTGAAGCACACCCGCTCATCATCGCCATCACGACGAGTGCAAGAGCGAGGCGGATCCGCATAGTGACCTCAACTCAGGACTTCAGCCAGCCGCCCCAGTTTCGCGCCCAGCTTGATCTCCTGCGCGATGCGGCGGCCCGTGCTCAGGCCCGGTTCGATCATCTCGGTGTAGGGCGAGCCGCCGATGTACGGGTTCGTGCCCGCCACTATGCGCGCGCTGATCTCGAACACCTTGAACTCGAGCTGGTCCGTGACGACCGTCTCCAAGCAGAATGGACCGATCATGCCGCCGAAAAGGCCGAGGCTCGTCTCGACGACGCCCTCGCCCATCTTGAAGACCTTCGCGAGGAGCGATTCGCGGATGACGAGCGGGAAGTTGCCCGACACGACGAAGGTCGGCTTGATGCCGATGCTCTCCAGTTCCGCGATGCTGCCGAGGCGGTTTGCCTCGTCGATATTGGTCTCGTCACGCCGGTCCACGCCCAGCATCTGCAACGAGCCCTTCGAGAGCTTGTACGCGTTCTGCTGGAGCGGGCTGTAGAAGTAGTGCACGTAGTAGCGCGTGCCCAGCACGAACTCTTGGATCGTGTAGGCCTTCGTCTCGTCGATCCGCGACTTGAACTCGTGGTAGTTGCGCGCGATGAAGAAGCCGCGACCACCCTTCGCGCCGTGGTACTTCACGATGACCGGTTGGATGATGTCGCGTGGGTCCTCGATGTGCTGGGGCAGGTTGAGGCCTGCCTTCTCGAGCCAGACCTTGCTGCGGCCGCGGTCTGATTCCCACGGGAGCACGTTCCGGTTGCCAAAGGTGAGGACGGGCAGTCTCAGGAAGTTCTCGGCGCCCATGTACTCGACGAACGAGCCGTGTGGCACGATGACGACGTTCTTCTTGCGCAGCGCGTCCGCGCGTTCGAAGAGGTCTTGCCAGCTTTTGAGGACGAGGAACTCGTCGGGGCGAGCCAGCGGGAAACCCTCGTAGTAGCGGGGGACTTCTCCCAAGCAGATGCCAAGCGTGCGGAAGCCTTCCTTGCGGGCCCCGTGGAAGATCTGGAGCGACGTGTGGCTGCACACTGTCGCGATCGTGATCTTGCTCGGGTCGAGATCGGCGAGGAGCGAGCGGCCGTCGAAGACCATTGCACGGCGAGGCTGGGACACGGATAAATCGTTTTCTGCCTCCCAAGCATTGATGGCGCCTCGCGCGGCTCGCCAGAAGCGTGCCCCCCGGGCGACTACGCAGGGATCTGGGCTTGCTCGCCGCGACGGGCGTCGTCGTCGGCACGATGATCGGTGTGGGCATCTTCCTTGGTCCGCGCGTCATCGCGCAGAGCCTCACCACGCCCGGCCTCGTGATGCTCGCGTGGGTGCTGGGCGGCTTGTTCGTGTTCTGTGGTGCGCTCACGTACGCGGAGCTTGGCGCCATGATGCCGGAGTCTGGCGGCGGTTATGCGTACATACGTGAAGCGTACGGCCCGTTCTGGGCGTACCTCAACGGCTGGTCGGGCTTCGCGGTCGGCAAGGCAGCCAGCGTCTCCGCGCTCGCCGTCGGCTTTGGTGTCTTCCTGGGACTCGACCGGTTGCAGACCATTCTCCTCGCGTTGGTCATCATCGTCCTCGTCACAGTCGTGAACGTGCTGGGCGTCAAGCTCGCGGGTCGCATAGGCGTCGTCGCGATGGTGCTCAAGCTAGGCGCGCTGGCGCTCCTTATCATCGGGGGGATAGCGGTGCTTGGCGATGGCATCCCGCGGCTTGCGTCAACGCCGCTCTTCCCGGCGCGTGCGACCACGAGCGGGGTCCTCTCGGCCTTCGGACTCGCGCTCATCCCAGTGTTCTTCGCGTACGATGGCTGGGTGAACAGCACGCAAGTCGCCGAGGAAGTGCGTGACCCAGAGCGCAACGTGCCACGCAGCCTCATCTTGGGCACGCTGGCCGTCATGCTCGTGTACGCCCTCGCGAACCTCGTTTACCTGCTGGCGCTTGGCGACGAGGTCGGCGCGTCCAACTTCGCGGCCAGCGAGGCAGGCACGCGCATCGCGGGCGTTGGTGCGGGCACGTTCATCCTGATCGCCGTGCTCGTCAGCATCCTCGGCACCATCAACGCGGTGACGCTGAGCGGCCCCCGCATCGGCTACGCGATGGCGCGCGATGGCCTCTTCTTCTCCCGCGTGAACCGACTCACGCGGTTTGGCACGCCAGGCTGGAGCATCATCGTGCAGGGCCTCATCGCGGCCGTTCTCGTCCTCATCCCGCCCATTGGCGGGAAGCCGCTCTTCGACACGCTGCTCACTTACATCGTCGTGGATGCATTCCTCTTCTACGCACTAGGCGCGAGCTGCATCATCGTCTTCCGGCGGACGCGCCCGAACGTCTCGCGCCCATACAAGGTCCCGCTCTACCCGCTCGTGCCCCTTGTCTTCGTCATCGGGACGGTGCTTTTCCTCCTCAACGCGTTCCTCACGAGCCCACTCGAATCGCTCGGCGGCCTCCTCATCGTTGCCGCTGGCATCCCGGGCTACTTGTACTGGCGCGCGAAGGGCGCGCCGCGCAAGGTCAGCAGGGCGACCATCGTGATGCGCGACGCACCCACCGCGCATCCGCGCTCAGGGAGTGACGCCGATGGTGGCAATGAGGACGTCCGCAAAGCCGCCGGGCGGGACGGTGCACTCGACCCTGAGGTGCAGCTCCACCGTGGATAGCTCGCCGTTCCCGAGCGCTTTCGCCAGGAAAGCGTTCGTCGGCCCATCACTGCGGAAGCCCACGTTGTTCCCGAACGGCTTCACGATCGGCGTGTGCTTCGCCCCCGACGCGATGTCAAGCAAGTAGATGGAGTACGTGACCTCGCCGCGGCAAGGTACCTGCGGCACCTGCGGCATCTGGTACGTGTACCAGACCGTGTCGCCGTTAAGCGCGGCAGCGCCCGCGGCGATGGCGTCACCCTTCACCGAGATGAAGTGGCTCGCGGGCTGGCCCACGGTGATTTCGTTGGCGAGCGCGGAGGGAGCCAGGAGGACGAGGACAAGAAGCGAGGCGGGGAGGACGAGTTTGGGCGAGCGCATGGAAGTCACCGAATGGGGCGAAAGCGCACGTTGCACGTAAGCCAGACCACGCAACGCGTTGCGGGAGCAAGCGGACGCTTGCGGAGACCGGCCTTGACCGAGAACGAGCCGCCCGAGCGCCCAGAACATGCGCTATCGGTCAACCCCCCAAGCGCCGCGAGCCTTAAGTCCACGCGCCGAGGTGCCCGGCCGTGGCCCACAAGCGGTTGAACCGGCGCGCGCTCATCATCCGCATAGTGGCGCTCGCCATCGTGGGCTCGCTCCTCGCGAGCTTGTTCCTCTCGCTCTACTACCGCTGAATCAGTACAAGCCGGCCATGAGCGCCTTGCGTTGCTCCGCGCTGACGCCCAACTTCGCGCGTCGCGCCGGATTGCCGTGCGCGTAAGCGGGGTCCTGCTCCTCGTACGTGGGCCGATGCGTCTTGTAGAAGACGCCGATTGGCACCTTGTCCTCAGGCCCGGTCGTGGGCCACTCGATGGCGCGCTCGACTGCCAAGCCGAAGTTGGCTGGGTCGTGCCCCTTCTCTTGGAGGTTGTAAACGCGCTCGCGGAACCAGTCGTACGTGTTGAGCTTGTTGTACGTTACGCACGGGCTTTGCACGTCGATGAACGAGAAGCCCTTGTGTTCGACTCCCTGCTGCACGATGGTGGCAAGGCTCTTCGCGTCGCCCGAGAAGCCGCGCGCGACGAACGTAGCGCCAGCCATCAGCGCGAGGCCGATGGGGTTCACGGGCTGTTCGACGTTGCCGCGCGGCGTCGATTTCGTCTTGTGGCCGATCAGCGACGTGGGCGACGTCTGTCCCGTTGTGAGGCCGTAGATCTCGTTGTTCATGACGACGTACGTGATGTCCATGTTGCGGCGCATCGCGTGCACGAAGTGGCCAGCGCCGATGCCGTAACCGTCGCCGTCTCCGCCCGTCGCGATGACGGTGAGGTCGGGGTTCGCGAGCTTGACGCCCTGCGCGACGGGCAGCGAGCGGCCATGCAGGGAGTGCACACCGTATGCCTTGAGGAAGTGGGGCAGGTTGCTGCTGCAGCCGATGCCGGAGATGACGGCGACGTCCTTTGGGTGCTTGCCCATCGTGGCGAGCGCCTTCGTGACGCCCGCGAGCACGCTGTAGTCGCCACAGCCGGGGCACCACGTGGGGGACGTCTCCACCTTGTAGTCCTTGAGGGTGATCGGCGTGGTGGCCATCATTGCGTCACCTTCTTCGAGTTGAGGAGCGCTTCCACTTTGGCCACGATCTCCTCGGGCCAGAAGGGCTCTCCGTCGTACTTGTGCAGCGTGTCGTTGGGGAACCAGCCGGTCTCAGCGCGGATGAGGCGCTCTAGTTGGCCGGTGTAGTTGGCCTCGATCATGAGGGTGAACCGCTCGCCGCGAAGCAGGTCTCCGACCTGCTTCGCGTCGAGCGGGTAGATGTCAGAGAACTCGATGCTGGCGATCTCGATGCCCTTCTTCTTGAGCATCGCCATGGCTTCACGCACGGCGCCATGGGTGGAGCCCCACGAGACGAGGGTGAGGTTCGCGCTCTTGGGGCCGATGCGCTCGGGCAAGCGCAGGTCGTGGCGCGCCCCATCGAGCTTCTTCATGCGCTTGTCCATCTGCTTGATGCGCATCTCGATGGCGTCAGGCAGGCCGGCGCGCACGTCAGAGATGAGCGTGCCGTCCTCGTCGTGCTCGTCCGAGCCCGCGATGTGGTTCCCGCCCTCGATGCCTGGCACGATGCGCGGGGAGACGCCTGACTGTGTGAGCTTGTAGCGGAGGAACTCTTGGCCATGAAGCTCGTCGCCGCCGCCATGTTTGATGAGTTGGCCGCGGTCGATGACGACGGTCTCCATGGGGAACTCCTCGTTCGTCTCGAAGTGCTCCGAGAGCAGCGTGTCCACGAGGATAAGGACTGGCGTTTGCCACTTGTCGGCAAGGTGGAAGGCACGAACGGTGGATTCGTAGGCCTCCGTGACGGTGCGGGCCGCGAGCACGATGCGGGGGTAATCGCCTTGGCCAGCGCCCATGACCATGTTGAGGTCGCCTTGCTCGGTCTTGGTGGGAAGGCCCGTGCTGGGGCCGGTGCGTTGTGAGAGCGCGACCACGAGGGGCGTCTCCAGCATCGCTGCCATACCGAGGGCCTCGACCATGAGTGCAAAACCGCCGCCGCTTGTGCCGCACGCCGCGCGCACTCCACCATACGACGCGCCGATGGCCATGTTGATGACGGAGATCTCGTCCTCGCACTGCTTCACGACGACGCCCATCGCTGGGCCGTTGTCCGCGAAGTACTGGCCGATGCTCGTGGCTGGCGTCATCGGGTAGAACGAGTAGAACGTGCAGCCAGCGGCCATCGCGCCGATGGCGACGGCCTGGTTGCCAGTGACGAAGATGCGCTTCTTGTCAGAGTAGGGGAGCGCGAAGTCGAGCGGGCCCCACTTCTCTTTCGCGTACTTGATGCCAGCTTCTGCGGCCTTGAGGTTCGCGTCCACGACGTCGGCCTTCTTGTGGCCGAACTGGTCCTCGAGGACTTCCTTGAACTTCGCGACGGGCGCCTGGATGAATTGCATGGCTGCACCCAACGCGACCGTGTTCGCCATGATGGGGTTGGAGCTGAACTCCTTGGCCAGTTCGTAGAGCGGCATGGGGCAAAGGCGAACGCCAGCAGGCACTTCGCCTTCCTCGGCCTTCACTTTGGTTGGGTCGAAGATGATGACGCCGCCCTTTCCCATCGCGGGCGCGTGCACCTCGATGGTCCGCTTGTCGAGCGCGAGCAGGATGTCCGCGTGCTGGCCCACGTAGAGCACGGGGTCCTTGCCACCACGGATCTGGAACCAAACGTGCCCGCCGCGGATGACGGACTGGTACGAGTTGTAGGCATACACGTGCTGGCCGCTCCGCGAGAGGGTCTTCCCGAGGATCTCTCCCGTAGATGCGACTCCGTCGCCGGCCGCGCCGCCAATCCGGATGCTGACTTCCGTTCTCGCCATGGAGGTCCTCTCCTTATCGGATGGCCCGCACTCCCTGAGGTTCTTTTTATAGATTTGGAGTCACGAGGCCGAATCGGAGTCAGCTCGACCACACGCGCGTGAATAGGCTGGTCAGCGCTTGGGCCGCTTGGGCGGCGTGCGCACCGTCCAGCGCTGGCACGGGCGCGAGGCGCGCCCTGAATGGGCGAGCGCGCAGCGGCACGTCCACGTACGGGTAGTCAAGAAGACGCATGCCGACGCCCCAATGGGCCAACCAGCTTTCCTCGCCAACGCTCGCGACGTCCAGCAACCGCGTGTCGCCCGTGGCGCGGGCGAGGAGGTGAAGCGGCTCGGTGCCGACAGGGATGATCAACTGGGGGCGAGTGTGCGTGAGGATGCGCGTTATGTGGCGCGCGGAGGCGTCCTTCACTTCGTGCGTGGACTCCACGTTGAAGGGGCGCGCGTGCGTGAGGTGCACCGTTCCGAAGAACGACTCGAGTGGCGCGTCTCCTTTGAGCTGGCTTGCTCGTTGGACCGCTCCCCAAAATCCTTGCTCGCTGGGGCTCTGCGAGTCACCGCGAGCCCCAAGCCCAAGGGTCTCGCGTGCGAAGCGGGGGCCGGTGAACGGGATGCCCGTGTGCTTTGAGCCCTCGTCTGGGCCCGCGCCCAAGACAAGCACCCCTGCCGGAGAAAGACCAGACCCATACAAGTTGACGTAGTCGGTCAACGTGGACCACTGGTCAGCGACGGTGGAGCGCACGCGGATGCCACGAGCGGCGATCGCGTTCGCCAGCTTCGCCTCCGCCGGAACGAGGTCGCGGTAAGCTGAAAGCAGGTCAATGACGACCTCCTTCGACGCGACCATCCCCATGTGTGAAGCGCTAGCCGCGTGGATGCGATAACCGTTCCGGCTTTGCTCCCTGCCGAGACGATATGGACTCCAGACTGATTCGAGGCTGGCTAGCTTTCGGGTGCAGGCTTGCGGCTGCGCACCAATTCTGCGAACTCGGCCGGCTTCCCGCACTTGGGCCACCGCGGGAGCAGCGCCGCAGGCACACACGCACCCTTCAAACGCGGACGCTGCGTTCGCAACGCCCAATGCCCGATGAGCTGCGCCCCACGATGGGCCTACGCTCCGCCACGCTCCTCATCGTCGGCTCCTCCATCGGGAGCGGCATCTTCCTCTTGCCCAGCAGCATGGCACGCCAAGTGGGCTCACCATGGCTCCTCATCGGCGTTTGGGTGCTGTGCGGGCTGTTGTCATTGGCTGGTGCGCTCACGTTCGCTGAGATGGGCGCCATGTTCCCGCGAGCGGGCGGCCAGTACGTCTTCTTGCGGCAAGCGTTCGGCGACCGCGCTGCGTTCCTGTACGGCTGGACGTTCTTCTGGGTCATCCAGACGGGCATCATCGCGGCCGTCGCGACCGCCTTCTCCACGTTCCTCTCGTTCCTCGTGCCCCTCTCTGGCTTCGAGATCAAGCTCATCGCGATGGGCATCATCGCGCTCCTCACCCTCGTGAACGTCCTCGGCGTGCGCTACGGGGCGGCTGTGAGCGACGTCTTCACTGGGCTCAAGCTCCTCGCGCTCGCCGCGCTCATCGTGCTGGGCTTCGTGCTTGCGCGCGCCTCCACCTCATTCGCCGCACCAGTCGTCCCCAAAAGCACGACTGGCCTCGTTGGTGCCTTCGGGCTCGCCATGGCGGCCGCTTTCTTCGCGTATGATGGTTGGAACCAGAGCGCGTTCGTGGCTGCGGAAGTCAAGAGGCCCCAACGAAACGTGCCACTCTCGATGCTCATCGGCGTGCTCGTCGTGATGACGGTGTACGTGCTTGCCAACGCCGTGTACGCTTACGTGCTCCCCTTCGACCAGATGCAAGCCACCACGACGCTCGCGGCTGACACCGCCGAGGTCCTGCTTGGCCCCGTCGGTGCCACCCTCATCACGCTCGCCATCCTCGTGAGCGTGTTCGGCACCGTGAACGCGTACGTGCTGTCAGGCCCCCGCGTGTACTACGCGATGGCGAAGGACGGGCTCTCGTACCGGGGCATGGGCAACCTGAGCCGCCGCTTCGCGACCCCGGACTTCGCCCTCATCATCCAAGCCGAGTGGGCCATGCTGCTCGTGCTGACGGGCTCGTACACTGACCTCGTGAACTTCAGCGTCTTCGCCATCTGGTTCTTCTACGGCATCGCCGGCGTCGGGCTTTTCGTGCTTCGCCGCAAGATGCCAAACGCACCGCGACCGTACCGGACCGTGCTCTACCCGCTCGTGCCGATGCTCTTCATCGCCACGAGCGTCTTCATCGTCACCAACACGCTCGTTACGGACACGCGGAACGCGCTTTTCGGCCTGCTCCTCATCCTTAGCGGAGTGCCGGCGCTCATCGCCCTTGAATGGTGGCATCGACGCACGAGCCCGCACGATAGCGCCACCCAAGCGACGGACGAGTCGAAGGACCACTTGCTCGCCATCGATCCTGACCAACGCAGTGAGCAACCAAGATAGCACCCATCGGCCCGTGTCCCAACGCGCTCATCCCGCATCCCGAAGAGACCAGTATGACAAGCCATGGAGCCCCGACCAAGCGGCGTCGTAAGGGACCACGATTCGGCCTTGTCGTTCTTGGCTGCTCGCTTGAAGATGGCGAAGTCCGAAGTCATTCGACTCATGCACGACCTTGTCTGGCGCATCACCCCGTGACAGCAGGCCTAGTGGGGGGCGTGCATCAAGCCCGCATCCGGACGAACCAGTTGTCTGGAAGCCACTTCGCCGAACTGCTCAAGCGCTCCCCCGAAAGCGCTACTTCGCTCCACCCAGTCGAGCGGCAATCCGTCACGAGCTCCGTGGGCGAGTAGAAATGATAGTACCGCGCCACGTCGCCCCACGGAACGTCGCCGTCAGACGTCAGCGCCCCACGAAAGCCTGACCCACGAAAGCGCGACCACACGGTCACGAGCGCAGGTGCCCCCGGCTTGAGCACGCGCCGCATCTCCGCAAGCGCCCCCAGCCGGCCCGTGCGACTCGGGATGCAATGGAGTGCCGCAATGAACAGCCCGCCATCGAACGACGCGTCACGGAAAGGCAACTCGCGCGCGTCCGCCTGGGCGACCACCAGCCCGCGCTCGCGGGCGAACGACAACAACGAGCGCGAGAAGTCGGCCGCCACGACGGATGCGCCATCCTTGGCCGCGAGCACGCCATGCCGCCCGTTCCCCGCCGCAAGGTCCAACACGCGCGCTCCTGGCGCGAACGACCCGGCAAAGCGCGCGACCTCCGGCCACGCGCGGCGCCGCGCGCGGTCCCACTCAGGCGCGAGCGATTCCCATTGGGCCCGCGTGTCAACCATGCGTGCGCCATGCATCTTGGGGTTCTTCAAGCGACATCCCTGGGGGCCGGTCCCTATCGTGGCCTATTCACCGTCGGATGCCGCCCGCGAGTGGCGTGCCGACGACGTTGACCGTGTTTGGCGTTACCTGTGCGAGGTCGTCCTTGTCTGAGAACGTCGCGGCATCCACGTAGATCGTGTCCGAACCGGTCGCCATCTCGAGCGTGATGTCTGCGTTCCCTGCGTCAAAGCGAGCGGACGTCACGTCCATCGTGCCTGCGGCACGGACGCTGAGCGTCTCACGCGACGAGAGCCACGTTCCGGTCAAGTTGACGGCACCCGACCCGGCCCTTAGCGTGAGCGACGAGCGCTCCGATCCGATGACGCTGCGCGAGGCGTCGATGGCGCCGTTCGCTTCGATATCAACGTCCTTTTGTGCCGTCACCCGGGTCCTGGTCAGGTTCGCGCTCCCGTGCAGCGTGGCGACGACATTGTCGCTGCTGCTGGTCAAGCAAGCGGTGGACGCAGTGAGGGCAAGCGCGTTCAGGCTGACGTCCTTCTTGGCCGAAGCGACGGCGCCGACGAGGAGGAGGTGGCCGTTGGGCGCTTCGAGGCGGACTTGGCCGTCGCTTGAAACGAGGACCGCCATGGACGCGTTCAACAGTGACCCACTCGACTCGATGTCCACATCCGTCTTGGCGTGCGCGGCGAGTCCATCAGCCAAGAGTGCCCCCTGGCCGATCGTCACCTTGATGAGCGTCGAGGTGGAGGACAAGTTCGCGCCTCTGGCATCCAGGAGCCCGCCGCCCGTCTGCAAGAGGAGGTCCTTGTCGGCACTCACGAGGGCGCCACTCATCTGGACGGCGCCGTGCGAGGAGCGCACCAAGACTTGAGCGCTATCGCTCGAGATAGCGGTGTTCCCGAGCATGACCGCGCCGCCGGCGCTTTGGATGGACACGTCGCTACGCGCGTGGATGCTGACGTTCTGTGCGTCGAACTCGCCCCCGTTCGTGCTGAGCTCGACTCCCCGCGAGAGCGCCGTGAGGTTCACCATGATCAGCATGCGCTTGTCGTTCGTAGAGAACTGGATGCTAGGCGCGATGACATCGCCCACGCTCGCTGGAATGACGAGACAGCCGTTCGACGCCGAGTATGAGCCCGATCTGATCGTGGCCGTGGAGATAGGATCATCCACACCGACAGTGAAGTGTAGGTCACAGTCCAGGTCCTCGTAGGCGAATCCTGGGTCGTCTGCCGTCACCCGCGTGATGGCGGGAGGCGCAGGGCGATCTGGTGAGCACGCCGCGCTGGCCCACGCACCAGCAGTGTACGACGCGTTATCATTCTCCACGCTCCCGAAGTACGCGTAGCTCGCGGCGGCGGCGTGCGCCGGCAGGAGGCGTCCAAGAGCAGGGGGAGGGTCGGCGATGAGCGCGGTGTATCCCTGCGCCATGACGGTGGACGCCACTATGAAGACGAACCAGGAGCGCCAGCGGCCGCGCGGTCGCGCCGGGGACGCCCCGCGTGCCTTCTTCCGCGCGCGGTCCCGCGCGTCGAGCTCGCGATAGAGCACCATGAGCTCGCGGCCCGTTACTACCCCACAAGGGAGCACCACGAACGCGAGGTAGCCCCAGGGGCTGCGGAGGATCTTGATGCCCAAGCCCCAGTAGGGGATCTTGAAATCGAACTTGCTCACGACCAATTCCTGCTTGATCACGAAGGGGTCTGCGTCGCGGTTCGCGTCTCCCTTCGTCCGATATCGGATGGGCCCATCGTCATGGATGACCTCGACGATGCGGTGGGTCACGAGCGTCTTGGACCCGGGGGCGACCCGGAACGTGAGCACGTCGCCCACTTGGTAAGCGTCCGCGGGCTTGTCATTGTCGAAGATGATATCGCCGGGGTTCAGCGCGGGCGCCATGCTTCCAGAGAGCACGAGGAAGCTGTGGTCCATGCCGATGACCTTGGGCGCCGCGTAGAGCACGCCTGGCACGATGATGAGCGCGAGGAGCACCCAACCAGCTACTCGGATGGGGCGCCACCCCGTGAAGCGCCGTGTCTCAGTTGAGATCCGGTTCGCTGCGGTCAGCAAGCGAGAATACGAAGTCGAACGTGATGCGGGCTCCTGCGTAGGATGCGCCGTCTCGCTCTGTGGGATCGAAGCGGACGCCGATGGTGAAGGGCGTTCCGCCGTGGGCCGTGTCGCGAGGAGCTGGAAGGTCGTTCGCGCCTGCTTCGAGCTCACCGAGGGTGAGGAGGCCGTCGCCGTTCCCCTTGAGGGCGTTGGCGTCGATCTCGCGGGTGAGGTTCCTGGCAGGATCTCGTAGAAGGTCGTCCGCACCGTACGCGAGCGAGGTGAGGACGAGGGCGCTCGCGAGTCGGCTGCCACGGCTGGACTCGTTCGTGGGTCGGACGTCGAAGTCGAGGTCGAAGACGTCACGGGGTAGAAGGTCGCGAGACGACAGGACGAGCTTTCCGGACGCGCGGTCGCCTGGCGCGGCGTTGGTGAGATTGATGAAGCCCGAGACGCTGCCGTTCGCCTTGAGCCGGAGGTCCACGATGGGCGCCCCGAAGAGGCTCGCTTCGGTAGCGGGCGCTTCTTGGACGACTCGTCCGCCCGCTGTGACGGCGACGAGCGCCACGAGAAGTAGCGCGAGGCTGAAGACGACACGTCCCCAGTCTGGTCCACGCTCCACGTCATCCATCCTCACCACCTTGGATCGAAAGCCCCCGCGGGCGATGACGCCGCGGGCCGAGGGCTGAGACTTCTGTGCTGCGCTTATTGGAGCGCGACCTCGCCAGCCTGGCGGAGGAAGAACGTGAAGTCGATGTCCGTGCTGTCACGCTTGAGGTCGTTTGGACCGTTCTGGGCGAAGTGGACCACGACGGAGAGCGTCTTGCCCGCCGCACCGGGGTCACTGAGGTTCTGGATCGCGCCCGCGGCGGCCAGGTCAGCCAGCGTGTTGGCCACGCCGTCGCTGTCCTGGTCACCGATCAGGGGGAGGAGGTCCACGCCGCCGTAGTCGAGCGTCGTGAGCACGAGGTAGTGGCTCATGGGGACTGCGGACACGCCGCCGTTCTCGGGCTGGCCAGAGACGCCCGAGTCGTCGGTCACGTTCACGACGCCCTTGAGGTCGAGGCTCACGCTGTGGTTCTGAGCGTCGCCCGTCGTGATGGTGCCCTCGTTGCGCAGGAGGATGCTGCCCGCCTTGTCGTCGCCGGGCGCGAAGTTGGTCGCCACGATCTTGCCCGACACTTCAGCCGCGCCGTCGAGCGTGAGTGTGAGCGAACCAGCCGTGAACAGGTTGTCGTTCGCCTGGGCCGTGCTGCTGAAGAAGGCGTAGGTACCGTAGCCGACGCCAGCGCTCGCGACGGCTATCGTTGCGATGCTCAGAAGGATCTTCGAGTTCATGATATCTTTTCCCTGCCCCGTGCCGGGGGCGAGCCCCGTGCGGCACACCATAGACTTAATGATGTTCGTAAAACCCGCTTCGCTTCTGCATCGTCTTCGTTGGGTGACAGAGTGTGCCTCCCGATCCGAAGTGACACGAACGACAGCGCCACCACCACGCACGGCCCGACCGCAGGGCCCCGAAAGCCTTCTAAGGCCCCCTCGGGTCGTTCCCGCAATCGCTTTAGCCCCGACTCATGCCTCGCTGGGATGGGTTTCGCGTGAACGTCAAGATCATCGGTGCTCCAATGGACCTTGGCGCGTCGCGCCGTGGCACGGACATGGGGCCTTCGGCGCTTCGTGTGGCGCGGCTTGGTCCGCGCATCGAGCGCATCGGTCACACGGTGGAAGACTTGGGGAACATCTACTCGCCGACGGTGGAGACGAAGACCGCGACGAACACGAGCCTACTCTACGCGGAGGAGATCGTGCGTGTGTGCGAGACGCTTGCGCGTCGCGTGGAGAAAGTCGTGGCAATTGGCGATTTTCCGCTCGTGCTGGGTGGGGACCACAGCATCG
>JBAZZN010000037.1:0-14787 GCA_041658815.1 Thermoplasmatota archaeon | reverse complement strand
ACGGTCGCGCCGCCTGCCTTCAGCGTCTCCATGAGGACGGCGGTCTCCTTCGTGACGTGGAGGCACGCGCCCACCGTGATGCCCTTGAGGGGCTTGGTGGCCTCGAACTCCTTGCGGATGAGGGCGAGCACCGGCATGTGGGCCGCGGCCCAGTCGATGCGCTGGCGGCCCTCGGCAGCGAGCTTGGCGTCCTTGATGGCGAAGGGGGGGACGGTCATCGGAGCCGCGAAGTCGACCCCGCGCATATAGATGACTCTCGCCACTCGTTCTTTCTCGCTGCGAGCCTTGGTCGTCACCGGCTAGCGAACAACCCATCATAGCCGGGCAAGCGGACTGCCCCCCAGAAGCACGCACGCTCAGGCGTGTCGTGGAGGGACATCCATGGAGAATGAGGTATCCTCAGCACCCACAAGGGCTGGAAGCAGTTTCCGTTCCGTCATCGACGGCATCTCACACGACATCGGGACGCCGCTCACCTCCATTACGACCAACCTCTTCCTCATCCAGAACCGCTTGACGAGGGCACGCTCGCTGCCTGGTGACCACGATCTTCTTGACGGCATCGGTCGGCTGCACGACGAGGTGGCGCGTGAGGCGGAGCGCATGCAGCACGCGCTGGAGCGACTGCGGAGTCAGTACCGTTTCCTCTGGGCCGGACAGGGCGGGCTGCTCACAAGGCAGCTGACGCTCGACGCGTGGGCCGCTTGGGACGCGGCGCTGGCCCAAGGCCAGACCCGAAGACAACTGCTCGTTGACGCCCCCACGACGCGCCTGATCGACCTCCTGGCAGCCGATGCTGGATGCGAGCGCCAGGCAGAACGGCGCCTCATTGCGGCCGCGCTCATCGAGCGCTTGAGCGGGACCAACGGGGCCAGCGCTTGAGCGCGGCGCGCCGCACGCGTCCTGGGCGAGTTCGCTGTCCGGCTGGCCTGACCACGTACGGCACCGATGGTTCCAAGCCCCGGTTGGCCGTAGGATGATCGTGAGTTGGCCACGCGTCCTCCTTCATCGGGCCGCACGGCCAAGGTGGGTAGCGGGAGCAGCCATCCTCGCGGCTGCCATCCTCCTGCCAGGCATGGCCCATTCGGCAAGCGACCAGACGCCCAGTCCACTCCTCGATGCCACGGCGGACGTGACGATCGGCCTCAACTTGTCGCGTTTCGTGGAGAACGCGACGCTCCAGAACCTCACGGCGCGACCCGACTCCTGCGGGACGAACAGCCATTTCAGGATCGAGTCGCCAACGCGCTTCGTGTTCCACGAGTCTGACTACACGAGTACCGAATGTGGGGAGTTCGGCATCGTGTTCACTCCGCCGCCTGGCGTGCGGACCTTCCGCGTGGAGTTCTCTGCGAACCGGTCCCTCTTCGTTCCCGCCAACCAGAGCGTCCCCGTGACTGGCAGGCCAGCCAGACTCCCGTCGAACGCGCCGCAGGAACTTCACGTGAAGGCCAACGAGTCCTTGGTCTTCGTCCGCGCGCTCTTCCCAGCAGACCAGCGCGACAGTCCATTCGTCCCATTCTCGGTGCCAATCGAGCTACCCGCTGGTACCAAGACCGCGAACCTCTCCTGGTACTTCGAGGACGCCGGCCCCACAGAAGTGGGCCAAGGCATCCCAAACCCAGCGAGCACTGATAGCTACGTGGCAGCCGTCGAGTCCCCACGCGTGCACATCCCAGATTATCCAACGGCCTATGGCGCGATCTTGGACCGCAATGCGGTGCGCGAGGGCAACGAGACGATCACGACGACCCGTTACGCGTTGTCCACGCCCAGCGTGCCGGGGGCGTCCGCCGCACCAGGGCTCCGCTTCAGACTCGCCCCAGGAACGGACTTCTCCTACGTGCTGGCGCCCGACGACGTGAGGATCGACGCCGCCTCGCTGGATCGTGTGGAGGGCCCGCGGGCGATCGAGGCGTTCATCCCTCCCGAGATCGTCGCCCAGCACGGTAACGGCACCTACGCGATCGCGATCGTCACGCGGTCCCCCGTCCCTCCACCGCCTGCACCCTTGCCACCCGCGACGATCTACCCCGCCGTCTATGCGCTTCTCGCCGTTCCCACGCTTCCTGGGGCGCTCGCGGCCCACGCGTCCCTTAAATACTCGCGCGAGGCCCAAGGCCGATCCCGGGTGACCGCCCGGGGATTCGTTTGGGCCACCGCGAGCCTTGCCTTCATCTATGGGGCGATGCTCGCCTACGTTCTGGGAGCGGCACGACTCGCAGCCATGGCCGTGCTCCCGCTCTTGGCCGAGGGAATGCTCCTGATCGCGCTCTTCGTGCTTGTGGCCCTCGCGTTCACCGCGCTTTGGCTGATCCCGAGCCGATACGCAATGAAGGCGATGAAAGCTGACATGGAAGAGCGTCGACGCGCCGAGGCCAAGTTCCGTGGCCTCCTCGAGACGGCACCGGACGCGATCGTCATCGTCGAGAACAGCGGGCTCGTCGTCCTCACGAACGCGCAAGCAGAACGCATGTTCGGCCGCCCACGCGACGAGATGATCGGGAAACGCGCGGAAACGATCCTGCCCACGCGCTTGCGCAGCGAGGTCGGCGCCAACAAGAAGAGCTTCTTCGATATTTCGCGAGCCTCCACGGCCGGAGAGCCGTTGGAGAGCGTTGGCCTGCGCGCGGATGGGCGCGAGTTCCCGATCGAGGTCACGCTCTCTCCCATCGAGACGGAGAGCGGCACGCTGGTCACGGCCGCGATCCGTGACATCACGGACCGAAAGCGCGCCCAGTCAGAGCTGGAGAGGTCCAACCGCGAGCTCGAGCACTTCGCTTACGTCGCTTCGCACGACCTCCAAGAGCCGCTGCGCACGATCGCCGGGTTCACGCAACTCCTTGAGCAACGCTACGGCGAGCAACTTGACGACAAAGGCAAGAGCTACGTGCACCGCACGGTCGCGGGCAGCAAGCGCATGCAGTCACTGATCAACGACCTCCTCGCGTACTCGCGCATCCAGACGCAGGGCCAACCTTTCTCGCTCGTGGACCTCGACGCCGTCGTGGGTTCCATGCTGGCTGACCTCGAAGCCGTCATCGCGCAAGAGGGGGCTCGCGTCACGAGGGACGAGCTCCCCACTCTCTACGCGGATCCCTCGCAGATCGGGCAAGTCTTCTCGAACCTCGTGCGAAACGCCATCAAGTACCGCCATCCGGAGCGAAAGCCCGTCATCCACATCGGCGTGAAGAAGGATGGCGACTCATGGCTCTTCACCGTGAGGGACAACGGGATCGGCATCGAGCGCGAGTACTACGACAAGATCTTCGTCATCTTCCAGCGCCTCTCAGCGCGAACTGGCGACGAGGGCGGCACGGGCCTGGGCCTCGCTATCACGAAGAAGATCGTGGAGAGACACGGAGGGCTCATCTGGGTGGAGTCCACTCCAGGAGAAGGCTCAACGTTCTCGTTCAGCCTTCCCGACCACCGAGCGAACCCACCATGACGCCCCCCCCACGTCCTGACCCCCGCACTCCGAGCAAGCCCATCGAGATCCTCCTCGTGGAGGACAACCCTGACGACGTCGAGCTCACGGTCGAAGCCCTCGCCGACAGCAAGGTGCTCAACCGCATCAGCATCGCACGCGACGGCGTAGAAGCCATCGACTTCGTGAACAAACGCGGCCAGTTCGCTGACGCGCCCACGCCAGATGTTATCCTCCTCGACTTGAACATGCCACGCAAGAGTGGCCGGGAAGTGCTGGCGGAGCTGAAGGCGGACCCAAACCACAGGCATATCCCCATCATCATCCTCACGACGTCGAGCGCGGAGGAGGACATCCTGCGCTCGTACAAGCTGCAAGCGAGCGCGTACGTCGTGAAGCCCGTGGACTTCAATCGCTTCGTCGAGGTCGTCAAGGCCATCGACACGTTCTGGTTCAACGTGGCCTCATACCCGGCCGGTAAGTGACACCGGTAAGCTGATGGACCGACTCGCACCTCGTGACAAGCGTGGACGCCAAGCCCCTCGTTGTCATCGCGGACGACAATGAGTCGCTCCGCTTTCTCTTGACCGAGGTCGTGCACGACCACGCCGCGTCATCGAGCTTCGAGGTCGTCGAATCGGAAGCAGCGCTCCCCGCGCTCGCGGCCGTGGCCACGGGCGCGCGATCGGGACGACGCATGCTGGTCATCAGCGACAACCGCATGCCAGGCATGACGGGGACCGAACTGATCCGTCGCGCGCGCACCGACCACCCCAATGCGGACCTCAAGCTGTTCGTCATCAGCTCGGCAGAACTGCCGACGAACGTGCGCGATGAGCTCGCATCGATGGGCGCGCGCTCGCTGACGCGCCCCTTTCACCTCAAAGAGCTGCGCGTTGCCGTTGGCAGCATCCTGGACGAGTGGATGCGCGCGTGATACCAAACTCGGCGGGCGCTATCGCTTGGCCGATGCGAGCCTCTGGGGGATGAAGACCTTCTCGAGGGAAGTGGTCCTCTTCCTCGTGCGGCGCTTGAACTCGCGAAGCGCGAGGGGGCACGACACGTGGGCGCAGTGCCTGTGGCCAGTGAACGTTTGATCGTACGCGCCGCACCGCTGACAATCAGCGCCGAGGTTGTTGCCGAAGAACACGACGGTCTGGCCGGGCGTGATACCGTGGGACCCCGCATTGGGCGAGAGTTGGAAACAGATGCGCTCGCTGGTCGCGGCCATGCTCGCGCAGGCCCGACGAATGACATCATAAGTTGGTCGTCCGATCCTGACGAACAACCATGCAAGCGGGCGATCACGCCGACGACTTCTGCATCTCGGGCGGGAGAAGATTCGGGATCCCGCCCTCGATGGCGTAGTGGAAGTCGCACTCGGCGCAGTAGAGGTCACCTTCGAGCACTTCCACGGCGTCCTCCTGCTTCACCGTCAGCTTGAGGTCAGACTTGTGGACCGGGCAGCAGAGGATGTCCATGAGGTCGCGCTTCATGCTCCGACCAAGCTAAGGAGCGCGGAAAAGGATTGCCGTGGCTTCAGGAGCGCAAAGGCTCGCGCGCCGCCCATCAGGACGACGGCGCGGGCACGAGGCTCATGTACAGCTTCGCGTGCTCGTCCGCGTACTTCATGAGCGTGTCGAGGCGCGCGACGCCGTTCGCTCCTGGGTTGGGCGAGACGCCCAGGCTCACGATGACGCCGAGTGCCTTGCCGTTCTCGTCCACGACCCCGCCACCCATCTGTCCTGGGACCGGAGGAAGGGGGGAGTACGTGAGGAAGGCCCACTCGCTGGCCTTGCCAGTGACGATGGCGTCACGCCACTGGGGAAGCGTGGGGTCGTTCACGAACTGCTTCACACGCGCGCCCAAGCCGATGCTCGAAGGCTCCGCCATGCCTGTGGGGCCGACGATGCCCGCGAGCGCAGGGCTCTCCTTGGCGCGCGCGCTCTGGTCCATCCGCACGACGGCGAAGTCATTATAGTTGCGAGCGTCCGCGTCCTGCTCGCCGACCTCCTGCATCGTTTGCCACGAGGAATAGACGAGCAGGCCGATGTTCTCTGGACCTCCAACCGTGACGAGCGTGCCGACAGGCATGTCACGGAAACAGTACGCGGTGGAACCGAGGAAGACGCTCGTGTGGTCCGCGCGTTCGAAGAGGAAGTTGCTGGGGCAATCGCGCTTCTCCGTGTGGATGGGCACGCCGGGGCGCACCTCGGCCTTGTCAACGGGCGCCCAGTCCGAGCCACCCCCCTCCGTGGCCGGAGGGCCCGCGGGCCGCACGTCGCCGCGCTGGAGCGGTTCGCCTTGAGCCACGCACCCCGCGAGGAGGGCCATGAGAGCAGCTGCAGCCAGGAAGCGCTTCACGCTGGACCCTCCCCGCGGGAGGGATAAAGGCTTCTTGCGCGCGGGATGACCAATCCTCAGCGAGCGTCGAAGTACTTCGCATCGGGATGGTGGAACACGAGCGCGCTTACCGATGCCTCGGGGTCCATCATGAACCCGTCCGTGAGCTGCACACCGATGTCATCCGGGTGGAGCAAGCGCCACAGCTTCTGCTGGTCCGAAAGATCCGGGCACGCGGGGTACCCGAACGAGACTCGCAGGCCAGTGTAGTTGGCTTGGAAGAGGTCGCGCAGGCCCAGGCCCGCCTTGTCGGGGATGCCCCAGGCTTCGCGGATGCGTTTGTGCACGTACTCCGCGAAGCCCTCGGCCGATTCGATGGCGAGCGCTTGGATGGCGTGGCTCTTGAGGAACTCGCCCCTCTCCTTCCACGCCTGGGCGATCTCTCGAACGCCAGGCCCCGCCGTGACGGTGAAGAAGGCGACGCTATCAAGCTGGCCGGTCACTGGCTCGACCCAGTCCGAGATGGAGCGCTGCGGCGTGACCTGCTGGCGGGGGAACGTGAAACGCTCCAGCACCTTGCCACTCTCGCGCGGGTCGTACACGAGCAGCGCCTCGCCGTCTGACTGTGCGGGGAAGAAGCACCAAGTCGCGTTGAGGTGGAGGAGCTTGCCGCGAACGACCTCGTCCTTGAGCGCTTCCACGAACGCATGGAGCTCGAGGGCCTTCTCGTCGCCCGCCGCGATAAGCTTCGCGACGTCGCCACGCAGCCCCAAGTGCTTGCCGTAGAGCATGACGGGGTTCACGTACTGGAAGATGGCGCGCGCGTCCACGTCACGGAGCACGTGACGCTCGAAGTCCGGCGCTTGCGGAAGCGGTCGCACGCGCGCCACGGCCTCGAAGCGCGCGCTTTCGGGAACGGTAGGTTGGCGTGCTGCGCCCAAGTCATCATAGTCGTTCTGTGTGCGCGCGAGGAGCGCGCCGCGATCGTCGCTGAACCAGGCGTTCGCGATGGCGAGACCCTGCATGGCGTCCTTCGCATAGAACGTGGGCGCTTGGTACTCGGGCTTGATGCGCGTCGCAGTGAAGCGCTTCGTGAGCGCGGCGCCACCCACCAGGAGTGGCAGAGAGATGCCGGCGTTCCGGAGATCGCTCGCGGTGATAGCCATCTGCTGTGCGCTCTTCACGAGGAGACCCGACAGTCCGATGGCGTCGGGCTTGTGCTCCTTCACGGCGCGCACGAGGTCCTCGGGCGGGACCTTGATGCCGAGATTTACGACATCGTAGCCGTTGTTGCTGAGGATGATCTCGACGAGGTTCTTGCCGATGTCGTGCACGTCGCCCTTCACGGTGGCGAGGACGATCTTGCCCTTGTGGCCCTGGTCGGAGACGCGCTCCATGTGCGGCTTCAGGTGGTCCACGGCGGCCTTCATGGCTTCCGCGCTTTGGAGGACTTCCGCGACGATGAGCTCGTTGGCGTTGAACAAGCGCCCGACCTCGGTCATGCCCGCCATGAGCGGGCCGTTGATGATGTCGAGTGGCTTGCGGTCCTTGAGCGCGAGGTCGAGGTCGCCCCGCAAGCCCTCCTTCGTGCCCTCGATGATGCACGCGGAGAGGCGCGCGTCGAGCGGCATCCCCTCGCGACTGGACTTGGTGGTCTTCTCCTCGCGGTTCCCGAAGTGGTGCGCGAACGCCGAGACGCTCTCATCGCCGCCTGTGCGGAGCACGTCCTCGCAGACGCGGCGGTCGGCTTCGGGGATGTTCGGGTAACGCTCCAGCGCTTCCGAGTTCACGATGGCAAAAGTGAGCCCGGCTTGCACGCAGTCGTGCAGGAACACTGAGTTGAGGACCTCGCGGCCCGCCGTCGGCAATCCGAAGGACACGTTGCTGATGCCCAGGATGGTGCTGCACTCGGGGAAGCGTTGCGTGATGAGGCGCACGCCCTCGATGGTCTCGATCGCACTTGCGCGGTAGTTATGGTCACCAGTCCCGCAAGGGAAGACGAGCGGATCGAAGATGATATCGCCCGGAGCGATGCCGTACTGCTGCGTGAGCAGCATGTAGGATCGCTCCGCGATGGCGAGCTTGCGCGCGCGCGTGACGGCCATGCCTTGCTGCTTGTCCTCGTCGATACAGCCCACGACGACGGCAGCGCCGTACTGTTTCACGAGCGGGAGCACCTTCTCGAAGCGCTCCTCGCCGTCCTCGAGGTTGATGGAGTTGATGATCGCCTTCCCTTGCGAGTGCTTGAGGGCCAACTCGATGACCGAAGCGTCAGTGCTATCGATCATGAGTGGAGCCTTGACCTTCTTGTTCAGCTCGGGCAGGAACCGAAGGACGTCTGCCTTCTCGTCCCTGTCGGGGTCAGCGAGGCACACGTCCACGACCTGCGCGCCGTTCTTCACTTGCGCGCGGCCGACCTCGCTGGCCTCTTCCCACTTGCCCTCGGCCACGAGGCGCTTGAACTTGCGCGAGCCGATGACGTTCGTGCGCTCGCCCACGAGGATGGGGCGCTGCGAGGCGTCCCCAGTGATCTCCAAGTACTCGATGCCCGAGACGTGCCGGTGGATCGTCATCTGGGGCGAGCGCGGGCGCTTTCCTTCGATGACGCGCGCGAGCGCCGCGATGTGCGCTGGCGTGGTGCCGCAGCAGCCGCCCACGATGTTGACGAGCCCCTCGTCCACGAAGCGCTGCATCTTCCGCGCTAGCGACTCTGGCGTCTCCTCGTACCTGCCGTCGCTGTCAGGGAGGCCCGCGTTGGGATAGACGTGCACGGGGCACGTCGCGATGCCAGCGAGCGTGCGCAGGTGATCCGTCATGAACTCTGGCCCAGTCGCGCAGTTGAGTCCCACCGTGAGCGGGTGAAAGTGCTCGACGGCCGCGTAGAACGCGTCCACGCTCTGACCCGCGAGCATCGTGCCCATCGGCTCGATGGTTGCTGATAGCATGAGCGGCACGCGCTTGCCTTGGGCCACGAAGGCTTCCTCGATCCCCAGCGCCGCAGCCTTCACGTTCAGCGTGTCCTGGCTCGTCTCCACGAGCAGACAATCAACGCCACCTTCGAGGAGCCCCTCGGCTTGCTCGCGGTACGAAGCCTTGAGCGTGTCGAACGTGACGCCTCCAGTGACGGTGATGGTCTTCGTGGTGGGGCCGATGCTGCCAGCGACGAATCTTGGTTTGCTTTCAAGCGGATTCGTCGCGGCGCCGACGAGGCTATCATCTGCAGGAAGGCCTCGTCGAGCGCCCGCGACGAAGCGGGGCTTGTTGGGGAGCGGGGTCTGGGGGGAACCCCGCGTAGGGGTTCCCCCCAGACCGAGCGCCTCCTGCCGAGCGACGGCTTGCGCGGCCTCGCGGGCTATCTCTGCGGCCCGCTTGTTGATCTCTCGCGCCTTCAGCGCGAGACCGTACTCGGCCAGCACGATGCTGGCCCCACCAAACGTGTTCGTCTCGACGATGTCAGCGCCAGCCGCGTAATACTTCTCGTGGATCCCGCGCACGATGTCGGGGCGCGTGAGGTTGAGTTGCTCGGGGCAGCCCTCGTACTGGGCGCCACCGTAGTCATCGGCCGTGAGGTGCTCGACTTGGAGCATGGTGCCCATGCCGCCGTCGAGAAGGAGGATGCGCTGCTTGAGTGCGTCCTCGAGGGCCGTCACAGCTTCGCAACCCCTTCCGCGATGGCGTTTCCCAGCGCGTCATCGTTGATGGGCAGGATGTGCGCGCCGAGCTTGGTCGTGAGGCCGCGCGACTTGTGGCCATCCCTGAGGCGCCCGTACATCTCGATGGCGGCATCCACGCTTTCCTTGCCGAAGTCCTTGGCCCCATTGAGGCGCATCTGGACGTCAGGCGGGACTTTGACGAGCGGGATGTTGTTGTGCATGAACTCCATCGTGCGCGCGGTCTTCAGGGGACACGCGCCGACGAGGACGGGCACGTTCCACTTGCCGTGGCGCCCGAGATGGCCTGCCTTCTCCATCCGTTCGATCCAGTCGAGCACTGGTTTCTCGTCCCACGTGATCTGCGTCTGGAAGAACTGCGCGCCGGCCTCGAGCTTGGCCTTCGCATACATCTCTTCGTTGTTGCGCCACGGGATCAGGGGCGAGCCAACGAAGAAATCCACTGGCTTCACGGTCTTGGGCGGCTTGGGCGGGAGGAAGCGGTTCGCGTACCGGCTCGCCTGCGGCGTGATGACGTCCGGGATGAGCGTACCGTTCGCGATGTGCTGCGTGATCCCCGCGATCAGCTCGATGGCATTCACAGAATCGACGCGGCGCTCCTCGGGGTAGTCGCCTTCCTTGGGGTGGTCGCCCGTCATCACGACCACGTTGCGGATGCCAAGCGCCCACGCGCCAAAGAGCCACCGTTGGATGCCACTCAAGGTGTCGTCACGGCACGTGATGTGGGCGAGCACGTCTGGCCCGCCCACGTGGTCCATGAGCAAGTGCCCGAACATCGCGGGGTCGATACGAACACGCGCGCTGGGATTGTTCGTGATGTTCACGCCCGCAAGTTGCGTTCGGCACGGCAGCTCACGGAACCCCTGGATGAATCCCTCGACGTTGGCGCCGCGAGGCGAGATCGCCTCGTACGTGATGGGGAACTCCTCGCGCTCGAGGCGCTCGCGGAACGGGACGATGTAGGCCATGATATCAGAGGCTCGGCGTTCAGAAGCCAGCGACGCGACGCAGGTCCGCGACCTTGTCCGTCTGCTCCCACGGGAGGTCCAGGTCCTCGCGACCGAAGTGACCGTACGCGGCGACCTGGCGGTAGATGGGGCGACGGAGGTTCAGCTCGCGGATGAGACCATAGGGGCTGAAGTCGAACACCTTGCAGACGTAGGTTTCGATATCAGTATCGTTCAGGCGGCTGCCCTTGCGCTCGGCGCCCGTGCCGAACGTCTGCACGTTGATACTGAGCGGCTGGTGGTGGCCGATGCTGTATGCAAGTTGGATCTGGCACTTGTCGGCAAGTCCAGCGGCCACGACGTTCTTGGCGGCCCAGCGCGCGCCGTACGCGGCGCTGCGGTCCACCTTCGTGGGGTCCTTGCCGGAGAACGCGCCGCCGCCGTGGGGCGCAGCGCCGCCGTACGTGTCCACGATGATCTTGCGGCCCGTGAGGCCGGTGTCGCCGTGGGGGCCGCCGATCTCGAACCTGCCCGTGTGGTTGATGTAGAGCTCTGTCTTCGCGTCGAAGAAGTCCGCGGGCAGGTGGCCCGACTTGACGTACTCCTCGATGACGGGCTCGATGACGTACGCGATGAGGCGGCGCTTGAGGTCGTCCTGCGATATCTCGGGGTCGTGCTGCGCTGCGATGACGATGGCGTGCGCGTGGATGGGCTTGCCGTCGCGGAACTCGATTGTGACCTGGGTCTTGCCGTCTGGACGCAGATGTGGGACGATGAACTGCTTGCGGACCTCGGCGAGGCGACGCGCGAGGCGGTGCGCAAGCTGGATCGTGAGGGGCATCAGTTCGGGCGTCTCCTTCGTGGCGTAACCGAACATGAGTCCTTGGTCGCCGGCACCCGTCTCCGCCGCTTCCTTCTTCAGGACACCTTGCGCGATGTCAGCGCTTTGCTCGTGGATGGCGTTGAGAACGCTGCAGTTCTCGTAGTCGAGCCCGTAAGCGCCCTTCGTGTACCCGATGTCCTTGATGATCTGGCGGACGATGTCCGGGACCTCGACGTAGGCCGACGTCGTGATCTCGCCGCCGACGAGCACAAGCCCCGTCGTGGCGAACGTTTCGCACGCGACGCGCGCGGCAGGGTCCTTTGCGAAGATGGCGTCGAGCACACCGTCGGAGACCTGATCGCACAGCTTGTCGGGGTGGCCTTCCGTGACGCTTTCGGACGTGAACAAGAACCGGTGGGACATAGGCTGCACCAGAGTTGAGTCGCGGAGGTTGGCCGCCGTATAATAGTTTATGATGGTTCCATGCGTGCCAAGCATTTTGGCATGCGGGTGACGCATGGCATCAGGATTCATCCACTCAGGCGACATCGCGGACCCGTGCGTCACGTAGATCTCCATGCGCACACGACCGCCTCGGACGGCACGCTCGCGCCAACGGCCCTCGTGGAAGCGGCCAAGGCCGCGGGGCTCGTCGCACTCGCCGTCACGGACCACGATTCGCTCGGCGCGCTTGAGGAAGCACGCATCGCCGGAACGCGCTTGGGCGTCGAGATCGTCCCCGGCGTCGAGCTGTCCGTCACGCACGCCGTTGGAGACGTGCATATCCTCGGCTACTTCGTGGACGACCACGACGCGCGCTTGGTGGCCCGTTTGACGCACTTGCGCGAGGCGCGCGAGCGCCGCGCGGGAGCCATCGTGGAGAAGCTCCGGGAACTTGGCGTCGATATCACGCTCGCCGACGTGGAGCGGGAGGCCGAGAAGGGCAGCGCGCTTGGCCGCCCACATGTCGCGCGGGCGCTCCTGACAAGGGGCCACGTCGCGTCGGTGCAGGATGCGTTCGACCGCTTCCTTGCGGACGGAAGGCCTGCGGCCGTGCCAAAGGCGAAGCTCTCGGCGCAGGAAGCTATCATCCTTATCCACGGTGCGGGCGGCGTCGCCGTGCTCGCGCACCCTGGCATCTTGGCGGACGATGCACGCGAGCGCGTGGTGCGCGAGCTCGCGAAGATGGGTCTGGACGCCGTCGAGGTGCTGCACCCCAAGAACACGCCTGAGGTCCGCGTGAAGCTGCGCGAATGGGCCGACGAGTTGGGCCTCGTCCAGACGGGTGGGAGCGACTACCACGGCGAGAACAAGCCTGGCATCGAGATCGGTGCGGAGCCCGTCAGCTATGAAGCGCTCAACGCGCTCCGGCGGCGCGCGGCGACCGCGCGACGACGCTTGCGCGGATGAATCCCCAGCGCTCAAGGAAAGCGAGCGCACCGATCGTCGCGTCGTGCGCGTCGTTGCCCATGTTCCCAGCAGAAAGCCACACAGTCGCGCCGTGCAGGGCACGCACGCGCACACTGGCGGCGATGCCTTCCCCGACGTGCTCGCTCGTGCTCACGCGCGCCGAGGCAGCGCCGCGCGCTTGGAGCGCCCCTCGCAAGCGCGAGGCGACATCATGGCGGAGGGCCACGTCAGCGCTTTCGATGCGGACGTCGAAGACGGGCGCGAGCACGCGAGGCTCACCGGCTGAGGACGGGGGCGTGCGTGCGGGCGAACGCAAGCAGCGGGTTGGCGACGCTTGCTTGGGGAGAAGGCATCGGGGGGCGCAGGTCCTGGAGTGACGTGCGCGTGACGTACACGAGGAACTCGGTGGGCGAGCGGAAGCCCGTGCCCTCGATGGCCCTCTTGATCTCGAGGTAGAGCGGTTGGGGGATGCTTATCGTCGTGTACCGGCGCTCGCTGGCCGCACTCTTGTCGGGAATGTCATCCATGACCGCTGGCTGTCCCTTGGCGGTCATTCCAATTCTGGTACACGCAACGCGGAGTGGACGGACGAGCGAGCGGGGAACGTGGCGCGGGGGGGGGCGCTGGGAACGCCTGAGACCAACGGGCGGCAGGGTTCCCAGGGTTCCGTTGGTACGATTGGTGCCGTTGGTGCGCTTGGTACGGTTGGTACGCCCAGTTCGTACAGTACGGGCCGTTCGCAGCGGACCCTGCGCCCCCAGCGGACCCTGCGTCCCTTTCCGGGCCCACGTCTCTCGCCATCACCTCAGGATCGAGCGTATCCGCTATCAAGATGAAGAGAATGAAAAAAAGTGGGGCGGCCCGCAGGCCGCTTACGCGGTTGGCGCTTCGTATGGCTTGAGCTTCGTGCTCTCGCTCTCGACTTCTTTGAGCTTCTCCATGACGATGGAGATCGCCTTTCGGATCGCGACGTCCGGACGCAGCGAGCCATCGGTCTCCACGCGGAAGAGCCAGTGGCCGGCTTCGCTCCCGATCTCGACGTGGTCGAGGTCGGGCGCGTACAACTTCTTGGCGCTGGGCAAGTACGCCGCGGCCTTCTGGACGTCAGTCACGCGGAAGCCGTTGTTCTCGAACGTGAATGCGCCCGGTGGGGCCGTTCGTTGCATCTTCTCGATCGTGGCTTGGGGCACCGCGTGGTTGCCGAGCTTCACGGTGGGGTACTCCATGTACCCGGCCGCGTTGACGGCTTGCCACTTGCCGTGCTCAAGGCCAGTGCCGAGGATGGCCCCGGTTTCCAGCATGACGCGCTGGCCATCGAGCAGTTTCACGATCGGGATCTTGGGGTCCACGATCTTGAACTTCGCGTCGCCGGCCGGCACGAGGTCTCCCGAGAGCACCATGCACGGGCCCTCCTTGGAGAGCGTGAAGAGCACGGTGCAGCTCGCACAGCCCTCGCCGTTGCACGCGCATGAGGCTTCCTTGGGGTTCGCGTTGTTGTCCTTCCAGCGCCGGTTGAAGGCGTTGAGGTCCGTGGGGACCGGGAGGAGCCCAAGGCGGTGGGCGATCATCTCGTCGAAGAGCGCGCTCGTGTTGTCGTAGATGGTGACGTCCTCGATGGCGAGCTTTGGCACTTGCGATAGCATCGTGCGGCGGATCGCGTTGAGGATGGAGGGCGTCGTGCCTTTGACGGCGAAGACGCCGACCTCGCTCGTGAGCTCGACGACCTTGATCTCCATCTCACACCCTCCGGCCGCGGCGGCCGCCCTTCTTTCGGGTGCCGTCGTGCGGGAGCGGCGTGACGTCCTCGATGCGGCCGATGCGCATGCCCGCTCGCGCAAGGGCCCTGATGGCCGCTTGCGCTCCGGGGCCTGGCGAGCGGGACTTGTGCCCGCCGGGCGCTCGGACCTTCACGTGAAGCGAGTCGATGCCTTTCTCGCGCGCCGCGTCCGCGATGCGCTCGGCGGCCTTCATGGCCGCGTATGGGCTTCCTTCGTCCTTCGCGGCGCGGACGACCATGCCGCCCGTGCACTTCGCGATCGTCTCGGCGCCCGTGAGGTCCGTGACGGTCATGAGGATGTTGTTGAACGAGGCGTAGATGTTGATGACTGCCCAGCGCGCCATTATTGCGCACCTCCTTCCTTGCCCGCGCCGGCACCAGCGTCGGCG
>JBAZZN010000036.1:0-14792 GCA_041658815.1 Thermoplasmatota archaeon | reverse complement strand
ACGCCGCCCCGTAGGCGACGAACACGAGGATGCCCTGCACCAAGTCGAGGAATATCGCGTGTTGGCCCCAGGGCGAGAAGCCCAAGAGGAAGACGAGCCCTGCCGCTGCGCCGACCACCCACTTCGTCCACCTCGCTGCCGGTGCATCCATCGGCAGGACGAGGCTCGCGACGACGAGGATGATCAGTGGCGCCGTCGCGTCGTCCGCCGCGGCTGACACCGTGGCGACGACCTGCCACGACGGCGTGACGTACAGGACGACGCTCGCGAGCGTCACGACGGCGTTCGCAGCGACGAGAAGGCTCGTGCTCACGCGCGCGTAGAGGTCCGGGTAGCCCGAGTAGAGCAGGGCAACGCTCACGGCGAACTGGAACGCCGTGAGGACGACGTCGAAATGCGCGAGCCCGCCCTCCATGGGATACCCAACTGCCCGTGGCCTCTTTACGCCTGCGCTGCCGCTTCACACGGTCCCGCCGAGCACGCGCACGTACACGGCCGACGGGCCCGCGCCCGCCAGCGCGACGACCACGCGGCCCGACGTATGAGCCGTCGTGTGGATCGCGCACGACCCTTCCACGACAATGGCCGTGCTCCTGCACGTTGTGCCCGTCGTCGGGCTTCCGTCCGAGGTACCCGGCATGCCGATCTGGACAAGCGCCGCGCCGTTCACGTTGCTACTGGCGCTGCAGTTCTGCGCTGAGCAGATGATGACGCTCCCCACGAAGAGCGGCGGGACGGTGAACGAGTCAGACTGCGCCGTCTGGCCCATGGTGATGACGAACGAGCCCTCGTACGCGTCGAGCGGTTGCGCGACGACATCGATCGTGTCGTTCGCCACGACCTGCCCGTTGAACGTGTCCGCCGCGACGACGGTGTACCGGACGCTCCCGGGCATGAGGTTCGCGTTCGTGATGGTCATGTTGAACGAGCACGGGCTCGCGCCGTTGCACGGCGTCGAGTTCGTGCCAAGGGGCGTCGAGAACGTGACGCTCTTCATGCCGATGCCCGGCTCCGTCGCCGTCGCCGTGCCCGTCACGCGGAGCGTGCCGCCTTGCTCGTGCGTCGAGCTCGTGATCGTGAGCGTCGGCGGCGTGGCCACGAGGAAGACGGCGCGGGGCTGCGCGTCGGGGAACGAGTTCGCGTCCGTCCATCCGCGCGCCGACAGTTGGTGAGGGCCGGGGCCCAGGGAGAGCGCGTCGATCGCGACTTGGACCGTCTGTATGCTACCGCTCGCGGCGACAACGGATTGGCCGACGGGCTGGCCGTCGAGCGTGACTTGGATGGCAACCTGGGTCGCTGCGGGGCTCGAGCCGTAGGCCGTGACGGAGACGATGTCGTGCGCGCCAAGCGTAGCGCCGTCCACCGTGTTGATGACCAGCATGGGCGTACTCCGGACGACCAAGTTGTCGAACGTGACCTCGCCGCCCCCCGTGCCTGTCAGGAGGCCAACGTGCATGGGCCCCTGATGACTTGGGTCCGTGTAGGTCTGGCCTGCCGCCCCGTTCACGGACAGCTTCAAGGACTGCCCAGGAACGAAGACAAGGTCATAGTGGTGTGTGACGCCCAACTGGGCGCTGCCGCTCGACGCAGGCGCTCCAGCCGCTTCCTGGGCATTGTCATAGCGCTGATATCGGTACCCACCCCACACGTCGAAGTAGGCCGCAACGTAGCCGCTCGCACCCGGGTTGGGCTGCAAAGCGTTCGGGAGGGCTTCCTTCTCCAGGAGGACGATGCCCGCTCCGTTGCCGCCGTAACCCCCAGCTTGCTGCACGAACGTGACGTCCACCGAGACCTCGATCACTCCCGCGAAGGTGAGGTTCGCGATCCATAGCTGAGCGTCCGTCGTCCCGCAATCGCACCCGTTGGGGTGAACGTCGAGGACGCCGTTCTGGACGTTCCAGGAACTGCCAGTGTGGTTGTACCGGTCCAGCGTGTCCTGGGAGAAGTCGTCCTGGAAGACGACTGACAGGGCGCCTTGCCCGTCCGCGTGCGGAAGGAACGCGAGCGTGGAGGTCAGGAGGAGCGTGGCGAGGAGGAAGCTACGGGGCTGAAGCGGTCGAGACATTCAAGCCTACCCGCTCCCCGATACCGCGCCCCAAGTCATCAAGTATGACGGAGGCTGGAAGATGGCAGCGAAGGGTATCGCAACAGGTCAACGTGCGGGCTCGAGGTTTGGACAGTCAAAGAGTCGCCATGTCCCTGCGTCACGGCGGTGGCACTCGCCGCCGTGGAACGCAGCCGTTGGACGTTGAATCATTCGGGGGACTCAGCGGAATGGACTTGCGACGACGCGCACATTCAATGCCACCCGCAAGGAACCAGTTTTCCAGCAGCCACTGCGTGCCGAGTCCTTGGTTGCCTCGCGGCTGATGCGAGACCCCTCTATGATGCACGCTTCTGGGTCCGTTCCTCTACGCGCCCACGCGTCACGCGCGTCCAAACGAAACCCGCGAACGAGTCATTGAGGCCCACCCACACTCCAATCGAAACCAAGGGGTTGGGCTCGAAAGTTTCCGGTGGCGCGGGCCGAGAACTCGATGCGACGAAACGTATTTGCCAAGTCGTGAGGTACTGGTGCATCCACTGAAGCGTTTGCGTGCGTGTCTTCCTGGGAGGAAGATGGGCGCCGCTAGCCGGGCGTGCGCAACCATCAGGATGAACTGAGTGATTTCCTGCGAGCGCGAGCTCTGCAACGAACGTTGCGAAAGCCGGATCCGCGACCCGGCGCAGGAAAAGAAGTGATGGGAACAGGAGACTGGAGGGATGACCACGACCAGGGATGGGTTATTCGACTCGCTGCTTCGAAGCGAGCCGATGTTCAGGAACAAGGAGGTGCTCCGACCGAGCTACACGCCCGAGGAGTTGCCCCACAGGACCGCTCAGATCAATCAGCTGGCCACGATCCTCGTGGCCGCGCTGCGTGGCGAGACGCCCAGCAACATCTTCATTTACGGCAAGACTGGAACCGGCAAGACGGCCGTCACGCGCTTCGTGGGCAAGGAGCTGCAGAAGACCGGCCAGGAGAAGGACCGCGCGGTTTACTTCATCTACATCAATTGCGAGCTTGTGGACACGCAGTACCGTGTGCTCACGCACATCGCGAACCACTTCATCGAGGACTGGAACGACCGCATCCCATTCACGGGCTGGCCGACCGACGAGGTGTACGACAAGCTCAAGAAGAAGATCGACGAGAAGGAGGGCGCCTGCATCATCGTGCTTGACGAGATCGACAAGCTCGTTTTCAAGGCGGGCGACGATGTGCTCTACAACCTCTCGCGCATCAACGACAACTTGAGCAAGGCGAAGGTCAGCGTCATCGGCATCTCGAACGACCTCAAGTTCACCGAGTTCCTTGACCCACGCGTCAAGTCCTCGTTGGGCGAAGAAGAAGTCATCTTCCCACCATACGACGCCGTGCAGCTTCAGGACATCCTGAAGCAACGCGCCGCGGTCGCATTCAAGGACGAGTCATTGGAGAAGGGCGTCATCGAGCTGTGCGCCGCGCTCGCTGCACAAGAGCACGGTGACGCACGCCGCGCATTGGACCTCCTCCGCGTCGCCGCCGAACTCGCCGAGCGCGAGGGCGTGAAGACGATCGCCGAGAAGCACGTGCGCAAGGCCCAGAACAAGATCGAGTTGGACCGCGTCACCGAAGTCGTTCGCACGCTCCCCACGCAAAGCAAACTCGTGCTCCTCAGCACGATCCTTGGCGAAGAAGCGGGCACGAAGGGCCTGACCACTGGCGAAGTGTACGACACGTACCGTGAGCTGTGCCAGGAGGCCCACATGGACGTGCTCACACAGCGCCGGGTGACGGACCTCATCAGCGAGTTGGACATGCTTGGCATCCTGCAAGCGCGCGTCATCTCGAAGGGACGCTACGGGCGCACGAAGGAGATCCAAATGAGCGTCCCGCTCGACGAGACCAAGACCGTGCTCCGTGAGGACCCCGTGCTGGAACCCATCGTGGGCTACTCGCCAAAGAAGCAGGCGCGCCTGTTCTGAGGCGGGAACGCGCCTGCGGCGCTTCAACGCGGGGGCTGAGGCCCCCGCGGTTTGATTACCGCGAAGCGGATTCCCGAAGCCGTGCGTTGGCACGATTGGCTTCTCCTCGTTTGCGCGGCCGCCCTCATCATGACTGGCCCAGTCATGTCGCTGCAAGAGTTGGCAAAGGCGCAGGAGCAGAAGAGCGAGTTCTCGCTCACGGGCACCCTGCCGCCCGTCGATGGGGGCTTCCGTGACTCGTGGCGCGTGCCGCTCACCATCCTCGTGCTCGTGTCGGGCCTCGTGGGGACCCTTGCGCTCGTGCGCGTGCTGCTCGACGCTGGCGTGCGCGTGGTGGCGCGTCGGCTGCTCGTCCTGTTGATGCTCGGCCTCGTCACGCTCTACGTGACGTACTACTTGGACGGCCTCCTGTTCTCCCGCGTGGAGTACGGCGTGCGCGCCTTGACCATCGTGTGGTTCTACCCCGCGGCCGGGTTGCTCATCGCGGGCAGCGTGCACCGGCTCGCCGAGCTCGTGGACCACTTTGGCGCTCCATAAGTGCTCCGGGATTCTCGATCGGCCGAAGGCCAAGTCAAACGAGGGCGTCGGTGGATGGGGCGCGCATGAGGTGCGCCGCGTGCGTCGTGTCGTTGATGAAGACCGGTCGCCAACCCGCGTCGAGTGGGCCAGTCGCGTCGTGCTCGATGAGGCTCACTGCCGTGTTGCCTTGGCCGTGATCATCCATCCTCGCGATATCCCCCGCCACGAGCTTGCCCAACAGGATCTTGAACAAGCGGCCGTGCCCCACGAGCGCCAAGGTGTCGCCTCGGTGCTGGTCCAAGATGGGCCCGATGTCGCGCCACGCTCGCTCGAAGGCGCCTGCGGGTGACTCGCCGTCCCAAGTTCCCGTGCGCCCCTCCACCGCGAGGCCAACGTCCCCCGCGCTCCACCGCGCGTGATAGTGCTTCATGGCCGCGAGCGTTTCGCCTTCTTCTCGCGTGCCGAGATACTTGCCCCAAGAGAACTCGATGAGCCCCGCTACGCGCACTGGCGGGGGGGCGTCAGCTCCTCGTGCCACGTGCTCGGCCGTCATCCACGCGCGCTTGAGGGGGCTGCTGTACACGGCCGCGAGGCGGAGGCCCTCGCGCGCGTGGGCGGCCGCGAAGCGGCGCTCTAGCGCGGCGGCTTGCTCCAGTCCGCGCGCGTTGAGTGGGTCATCCAGGAACGGTCCTTGGATGCGCTTCTCGATGTTGTGCTGGGTCTCGCCGTGGCGCACGAGGAAGAGGCGCAGGAGCGTCACTGGGGGTGCGAGGCTGCGCGCGGATTCAAGGGTTGCGTGCCAATGGGGCCTGGAATAGGAGCGTCCTGCGCGCGAGTGACACGGGAAGGCTCTTTGTGCAGTGGGGGAACAGGGTGGCATGCGCGAGGGAGGCTTACGACTGGTCATCGCGGCTTGCGTGCTGTTGCTGGCCGTCCCTGGTTTCTCGTTGGCGACTGGCACTGGCGGCCAGGCGACGGCCACGTACACGGCGCAAGGCGTCGGCGTCATCAGGACGGTGGATGATCTCACCGGCGACTTCCACGGAGTATTCGCGGCGGGCAGCCCCATCACGATCGTCCCTGGCACAGACTTCAACATCGTGGGCGCGATCGCGAACGACTTCAAGTCCCAGCGCCCGCCGCTGGCCATCTGCGTTGGCCCAACGGCCCTGTGCAGCCCCGTCCAGAACTCCGGCATCATGGGCCTGAGCACGGTCTCGACGCGCTCCAAGCAGGCGTGGCCCGCCGGTACGCCCGTGAACTTCTACGCGCTCAACGTCGCGCTGGACATGAACCACGTTCCTGCGTACGGTTCGACTGGCCGACTCATGGTGAGTTGGAACTGAGGTCTTTCCGCCTACTTGCCGCGGTACAACCGTTCCGCGAGGAATGGGTCCAACCGCGCTGCGCGGATCGCGCTTGCTGCTTTGTCGATGTCGTAACTGACGCGATGCAGCTCGATGCGCCGCTCGCGCGTGTCAAGCACCGCGTAGGATGCGCGCGGGTCCCCATCACGGGGCTGCCCCACGCTGCCGGGGTTCACGATCATGAGCCCGACGCGGTCGTCGTCATCCTCCGCGAGGATGGATCGCTCGAAACCTTCGTGCCCCCAATCGGGGGCGGGTCCTTTGCTGATCATGGCGACAAGGGGCACGTGCGTGTGGCCAAGAAGGATGACGTCAGCGAGGCCTCGCCAACGGTCGAGGTCGCGACGCAGTGCGGGAAGGTAAACGTACTCGTGCAGGGGGTCGTCTGGGGACGCGTGCACGAGGAGCGCTGTGCCCTGTGCTGCGCTCTTGTCGGGGCGAGCGCCAAGCTGTAGTGGGCGCCTTGCTTCGAGGGGCAAGTCGTTCAGTCGCGTGCGTGAGGCTGGGGTGAGGACTGTGGCGTGGTTGCGTGCTGCGGAGGCCGCGACCGGGTTGAAGCCCTCCACGTCCCCAGTCGCGACGGCGTGATCGTGGTTGCCCTTCACGGTGACGGCGGCGTGCTTCTCGGCCCATTCGAGGACCTCTCTTGGGCTGCCCCCGTAGCCAACGACGTCACCGAGGCACCAAGTCTCTTCGACGCTTTGGCGAGCGATGTCCTCGCCAACGGCCTGCGTGGCTGGCAGGTTCGCGTGAAGGTCAGACACGATGGCGATGCGCATGCTTCGACACAGCGACTCAGGGGGCCTCGAAAAAGGCGTCGGTCGGAGCAAGTCGGTGCATCAAGTGGTCTGGGGGTCACGGGTCTCTAGGTCAGGTGAGCCAGTCTGCACCCCCACCCCTTGGTTTCGGCTGGATGACTGGAGAAGAGCAGGATGATTGCTCTTCTTTTTCTTTGGAGAAGAACAGCCCCAGATTAGTTATAATAATTATAGTACATCAATGTATCGTTGGAATATCGATGGAACAGTGCTGGAACAGCATTGGAACGTGGTCGTTCCAGTACTCAACAAACTGCCGGGTACGCGTCCGATGTTACGCGCCCTTCCACACCAGACTCGATCCTCCATACCCCCAGCCGAAACCAAGGGGTGGGGGTGGATGTGGAAGCGGAGCTGAAGGTGGAGGTGGAGGTGGGCAAAATGAATATCCAACGCCGAGGTGCGACTGGCCACCGGACGCATATGCACCCGTGCAAGCGCGTGCTGCGCGAGCGTAGTCACGGTCTCTTCATCTCTTTCCGAGGACGACGTAGTACCCGTTCGTCTTGACCATGACCGTCACAGGGCTACTGCTTGGCGCCTCGAAGTACCAGCCGTGCTTGCCCGTGAAGGGAACGGTGAAGGCCGCAGCATCCCGAGAATCCGTGCCCTTCTTGTGGCTCGTGAACGCACCGGGAGCATCACCATCCTTCTCGCCGTGAAGATCAAAGTAGATGGGCTGATCGGCTTCCCACGAGTAATCTATCACTTGTCCTGCATCAGCGTGGAGCTTGAACTCGATGCCCCTCCCGGGAGCGACCGTGAGTGTCGTCACGTCATGACGCGCCTCCGTGGCCTTCTGGGTCAAGATGGGGGTGTATGTTGTCGTCGAGAGCGTCAAGTTCCAGGAGTTGCCAGCATCATCGGGCGCGCTGGGCGTGGGCACGTTGAGGGGGATCTGGGCGGGGCTTTGGGCGCGCGTGCCGCCAGCTTGGACGAGCTTGATGCGAACGAACCACTCGCCGCTTGCCGTCTGATCGTCTGGTGCGCGCTTGGCGAGCTCCTGTTGGGCCGTGGGCTCGTCGGCAGCTTCGAATTCGAGGCTCGATGGAAGTGCACGCCACACCACGATGGCTGTGGCGTTCCCGTCACCGCCGGGTTCTGCGTTGCGGCCGAGGACGGCGTCGGACCGGCGGCCGTCTGGAGCCGTGATCTGGATCTCGAAGACATCAGGGTCCGTCTGTTGGCCGGCCGTCGTGTTCGCGTCCGTCCAAACGAGGCGCGCGGTGACGGTCTGGACGTTGGCCTGCCCCAGAATGAACCCGGTCGTCCGCTCTTCGCCCGCCTCAAGGTAGCCTTGTTGGGGCGCCTTCGCGTTCGTGCGCGTGGCCCACACGACAGTGAATCGTGACTTCGCGCTCGTGTCAGTGGGTGTGAAGTCCGATGGACTCACGTTGGCCCCTGGCGCGGCATTCTGTGCTCCCATCGGTTGCATGTCCCTGATCTTGGTCAGGCCCGTTGCCCCGCCGAACCCCGTGGGATCGATGCCGTACTCAGCGGGCAAGATGCCGAAGGCAATGACGAGGGACCCAATGAGGAGGGCGGTCAAGGTGCCCGCGAGGAGTTGCTTCTTCGTGGGGCTCGGGGTGGTCACAGTGTCACGCTCCCTGGAGTGCGAACCCCGCAAGCTGGTAGCCCATGAGGATGAACCCGCCGGCCATGATGAGAACGTTCGCCGCGAAGCTGCTCTTTTCGAAGCTCTTGGTCGTGCGCCAGAGCCCCATGAGGAGGAGGACCAGGCCCAATGCGAGGAACTGCCCGAGTTCGACGCCCACGTTGAAGCTCAGTATGTTCGTGACGAGCCCGTCACCGCTGAGCCCGAACTGCTGGAGCTTCGTGGCCAAGCCAAGACCATGGAAGAGTCCGAAGACGAGCACCATGAGCTTCGTGTTGGGCCTGTGCCCAAAGAGCGTCGTGAAGCCGCCAAGGTTGTCGAATCCCTTGTACACTATCGAGAGGCCGATGATGGCGTCGATGAGGAATGGGTTGGCCTGGATGTTGAGGAGGACGCCCGCGATGAGGGTAGCCGAATGGCCGATGGTGAACATCGAGACGTAGAGGCCGACGTCCTTCAAGTGGAACAGGAAGAAGATGACGCCGAAGAGGAAGAGGAGGTGGTCGTACCCCGTGACCATGTGCTTGGCGCCCAAGTAAAGGAACGGACCGATCTGGGCGCCAGTGCTCTGTTGGAGGAACGCCTTGTCGCCTTCGGCCACGCCGTGCGCGGTCGCAAGGGGCAAGAGGAGGGCCAGGGCCCCCACGAACGGCAAGACGACGCGCAGAACAGGCCTCATCCGTCTTCCGCCCTGAGCCAGCGAGGAGTATATTTGAGGATTGTTGTGACTTCCTCGTGCCCCAAGCCGGCCCTGCCGCGCGTGCGGGGGGCTCGTCAAGCCAGCGGGGAAGCGCCGCACGCCTGCAAGCGGCTGTTGAGTTCCGCGCGAATGCTGCGCTTTGCCTCGAACTTGACGCGCGTGGGGTCGCGCGAGAGGCCTATCACGTCAGTGTTCTCGTGGAGCCACGCGAGCGTGGCCTCGGATTCGGCCGTGGGCGGCAACACGGTCTCGAACTCGTCGTATTCGGGGATCAACGCGATCAACCGAGCGTTCAGATCGTCGATCCCTTGGCGCGTGCGCGCCGAGATGATGACGCTCTCGCCGGGCGCGAGGAGGCGTTCCTCTTCGAGGGCGAGCCGTTTCGCGGCCAGCTCCTCCGCGCTGACGCTGTCGGCCTTGTTCAGCGCGACGAGGACGGGAGCAAGGCGCTGGGGGGTCGGACCGCGCCCGACCCTTCCGTGGAACTCGTGCAGGATCCTGTAGCTGGAACTCAGGCGACGCCTCATCTCGTCAAGAGGATCGCTCGCGTCCAGCACGAGGAGAATGATATCCGCGAGGGCGATCTCTTCGAGAGTCGAGTGAAAGGCCTCGACGATCCACGCGGGCAAGTTCTCGATGAACCCGACAGTGTCCGTCATGAGCATGTCGCGTCGGTCACTCTTCACTCGGGCCGTCTTCGTGCTCAACGTCGAGAAATACCGGTCCTCCGCGACTGCCTCCCGGTCGCTCATCGCGGTGAGCAGGGACGACTTGCCCGCGTTCGTGTAGCCAGCGAGCGAGACGAGGTGGAAGCCCGATCGTCGGCGGTGCTTTCGTCGCACCTCCCGGTCCGCGCGGATGTGGTCGAGCTCGCGACGGATGCGCGTCATCCGCTTCTTCATCATGTCGTACTGCACCTCGACGCCGTAGTCGCCGCTGCCGAACATGGCGGCTTGACGCTCGCCCCGCTTCTCGCGCGAGATCGCTTCGCGGACCAACGGCATGTCGTACTCGAGTTGAGCAAGCTCGACTTGGAGCCGAGCCTCCGCAGAGCGCGCTCGGTCGCGGAAGATCTCCAGGATGAGGCGAGTGCGGTCGAACGCCTTGAACCCATCGCCCAAGAAGGACTGGATCGCGAAGACCTGCCCAGGCTTGAGCTCACCATTGACGAGCGCGAGTGTGGCGCCGACGGCTCGCGCGATGTCGCGAGCCTCCTCCATCTTGCCGCTCCCCAAGAAGAGCTGGGGGTCAGGGTGGGGCCGCCGCTGCGGCACGACCGCGGCGACGTCCACGCCCAAGGCGAAGGCAAGCTCCTCCAACTCGGTCGTGTTCTTGGTCGTCGTGAGCAGGATCGCCTTGCGCTTCACTTGCGCATCATCCACACAACGAGTCGCTGTGCTGCACCAAAGCACTTCGCACGTGGCGTGACGCTGGACCGCAGGGGAAGGGCTTTCGGGCCCTTCCCCCCTGGTCCCCCATCCCCATGCGCCTCACGTTCGTCACCTCCAACAAGGGCAAGCTCCACGAGGCCAAAGCGGCGCTCTCGCCCCTTGGCATCGACATCGTCGGCAGTGACCTCAAGCCCATCGAGATCCAGGGCGAGTCGCTCGAAGAGATATCACGCGCCAAGTGCGAGGTCCTCATCGGCCGCCTCGAGCCGCCATTCATGGTGGATGACGCTGGCCTCTTCGTGCACGCGCTCCGGGACTTCCCTGGCGTGTTCAGCGCGCACGCACTCAAGACGATCGGCGTGCCTGGCATCCTGAAGCTCATGGAGGGCGTCGAGGACCGGAGCGCGCATTTCGAGGCCGTGGTCACGTATTACGATGGTAATACAACGCATTCTTTCTTGGGGCGCTGCGGGGGCACGCTCACGACCGCCGCCGCGAGCGGGGGGCACGGTTTCGGGTTCGATCCCATCTTCGTGCCCAAAAGGGGGGTCTGGGGGGTTCACCCCCCAGAGTCGTCCGGTCTCCGAGAATGGGATGACCAGACATTCGCGCAGATCCCCGCTGAGGTCAAGAACCACATCTCGCACCGGGGGCAGGCGCTGGCGTGGCTCGTGGCGCATTTGGGCGGACGGTAGCTGGGGCGCGTGCGCGTGAAGCACACCAAGAAGCGAACAATGAAACTCGCGGGACGAGTGCCACACGCATGTCCCTCCGCGCTTCCACTGGCCCCACGCTCAGCACGAGGTCCGCCACCGTGGGCCAGGTCGTCACCATCACGGTGAAGGTGGAGAACTCGTCCTTGGCCCAGGAAGTGGTGGCGCTCCACGTGGAGGCGTTGAGGGAGGGCGCGCTTGGCAAGCCGCTCGACCACCCGTTCGTCTTCGAGCCCCCAAGCGCTCTTCTTCCGCCCAAGTCCCGCAAGCCCCTCATTTTCACGTGGGTCGCCTCCTTGCCAGTCGGGCGTGATGCGCACACGTTCCGCGGCAAGCTCGTGCTGCGCGTGGCCGGCTCTGGGCGACTCGTGGCCAGCGTTCCGTTGGATCTCTACGTGCGCCAGGCCTGAGTACGTGCTGCGACCCCCGGAGGGGTCACGGCTTGAAAACGCGTTCCTGAGCGTGCCGGAACGGGTTGCCAACGCGACCCGTTCCGGCCGCTGAGGCCGCCTAAGGAAACTGGTTTCTCGTGCTCATCCGAGTGTGACCAAGATGCAGACGGGAAACGAGACGCCGGGCACGCCGAGGCGCTGCCGCGCCGAGTACCAAGCGAAGCGACGATTGCAGGCCGTCCTCCTCTACTTCAGAAGCGTGTGGAGGAGCTCGCCTCGTTCCGCACCGCGGCGGCCGCGGGCGGGTACGAGAACAACTTCAACGCGTGGCTCCTCCAGATGCTGGCCAACGCCACGAGCGGCGCGGTGTACCCGCCCGAGTACGTGGACGGGCTCAAGCGCGATGTCGACAAGCTGCGTGACTGGCTCGACACCGCGCGCGAAGAAGCGACGGACTACCGCGCCCAGGTGAAGCTGCTCCAGGCCCAGCGCGACACGCTCCTGACGCTCCTCCACGGCCTGCCCGACGGCGCCGAGGTCGCCGCGTCCTTGTCGATGCTGCATTGGCCGAGGCTGAAGAGCGGGCGGCACGAGTAGCGCACGCGGTGGAGCGCTTTCTCGCCGTGGACGACGTCGCTCCCGTCTGCAGGGCTGACGTGCCAGTCCACCGCGAATTCTGTACGCAGGAACTCGCTGAGCGCGCGGTCGCCGATGGCTTGCGCGATTGGCTGGAAGGCGTCGCGGAGCTCGCGGCGGTACGTGTGGCTGGTGTGCTCGTAGAGATCGGGCCACTTCTGGGGCATCTCGATAAGCTTGTCGCCGCGCTTGCGGTAGGCGGCGAGGAGCATGTAGTAGTGGGGTGCCCACTTGGGCCAGGGTTCGGCGCGGTCGCCGATGGCGTGAAAGTTGCGGATGGCTCCGAGCTCGTTCTAGGCGGCGCGGTCGATCTTGACGCCTTTGGCGCCGCGGTAGTGGTAGGCGCGGGCGATGGTGCTGCGCACGGCGGCGGTGAAGGCTTTGTTGCCGCGGGGGTCGAACCGCACGGCGGGTTGGAGGGATTCGGGGAGCGTCCAGACGATGTTGATGACTCGAAGCTCGCGCGTGGGGCTGAGGCTCGCGAGCTTCGCGGCCTGGTACTGCGTGCGCTTGAGGTGCCCGCTCGCGGGGCACCAGGGGCAGTAGTAGTTGTGACAGCGGCGTAGCGTGAGGAGGTCCATGCCGGTCTTGGGGTCCGCAAAGCGGAGGATGGCTTTGCCGCAGAGGAGGATGCGGGAGCGGTCGGTGGGAGGGATGTAGGGGAGGAGTAGGTCTGCGTCCGTGGGGAGGTGCTTGCGGGGGCGGCGTTTGCGCTGGCTGAAGTCCTCGATGTCTGCGAGGCTTGGCTCGTAGTCAGGCGGGATGAGGTTCGGGTTCTCCTCGGGGGCCGGCTCGTCTTTGGCGGGGACGAGGGCGGCGGTGAGGAGTGCGATGATGGCAGTGAGATGCACGGCCATCCGGAGTGTGCTGGGTCGGGATATCGATTCGCTTAGGCCGGCTCAAGTGCGTCAGCGTGGCGGGAGAATGTTCGTGCAGCGTTCGCTGCGCGCTGATAGGGGCGGGATCCTTGCTTGGGCTGGAGGATCCTGCGTTGCGATTCAGGTGTTGCGGGCTCAGAGAGGGGGTGTCGCATTACCACATAGTCCTACGAACTGATGTTCGTAGGACAAGAGGTATGGGGGTCTCTCTGGCCCGAAATCTGAATAGAAAAACAGGTGAGCCTGCCCGAGATTTCAATCGCGGTGCGAAAGCCGTGACGCACTCATGGGATTTCGGAGTGCGCTCCGCCATCGCAGAACAATGTCCGACGATTCTCATCATCGATTGATATCACGACGCTGTTCCCCTGCGATTTTCGGATTGGGCCCGATTACTCGGGCAGGCTCAGGTGCCGACCAAAAGAGGTCAAGATGGGGGGCTTTGGTCGACCTCGGCTCCGGGGGGCGCTGCGTCGGACCGTGGGGGCCATTTCGTCTCGCGTGGCGGCACCTCTGGTCTGGGAGTGCGGCTGTGGGCGCGGGATGCAACGTGTGGGCGTCGGAAAACGCTAAGTACGGACGAGCCGTCGCTCACGCGGGGAAGGCTATGAAATACGTTCCTGCCGTCATGCTCGCGATCATCCTCCTTGCGGCGAACGCAGCAGTGGCGATCGACAGAGACTGGAGGCCGAACACCGACAGCGCGGTCCGTACGGCTGCCGAAACGATCTATGGGACATCTACACTGACGATCTACGACGCCACGGATTCGCTGTTCTCGGCCATCTTCCCCAATCACCCGCTGAAGCTCGTCTACGAGCAGGGTGGTCCGCAGACATTCCCCCACTTGATGGCCTACAAGCCTCTGACTCAGACGGGTTTTGATCTGTCGAAGAACTTCTCCGCCCTGATGATAGACAACGGGACCGTCCTCTCTACTGCCTCGGACGCGGTGAACGTGGGCTCGCTCTACGCTCGCATGGCCAACTCCGAACTTCAGTTCGAGCGCGTAATCGCGTTTGCCGCCAACTCCTCAGAGCTGAACCACGTCGTCAGCGACCCCGCCGCGACGGCGGTCCTCGGCGGATGGCAGGTGAAGCTGAGCACCTGGGCGTATGACGGGGGCCACGTCGCGAATTGGACGATGAACTTTACTGTCGCAGGCATCTCAAGCGCCGAATGGCGGATCGTTGCGTCGGCACGTGGCGGCTTCGTATCGGATCCTGAAGCAATGGTTCTCAGTACGGGGATGCGCTTCAGCGGCACCTACTCGACGACCTACACGCTTTCAGCCTTCAACACGACCGCGCCGATCATACTTCCTTGGAATCAGTTGAGCTTGACCATGACCTGGCTCGCGGAGGCAAGGGCCTTCGACAACACCATCTGGCGTGCCTACTATGCCACTCCCCCAGGAGAGAGCGCGCCGACCAGCGTTGTCACGTGGGCCGAATCTCTCGTACGCGGTGGGGCAGACGGTTACAACCGGACGGTCAAGCAGAACATCCGGGACCTAGATAATTGCGACACGGGCCAGCAGCACAACTTCTCCCTGAACTACTCCGTGAACGACTCGGACTGCGTCATCAAGATCATTGTTGCCGGACCGGTAAGCTGCGGAGCATGCACTAACCCGGAGATTACCAAGGATAGCGTAGAGATGATCATCAGCGCGTCCGTCCGCGCGGAACTTCTCGTCAACGGTGGTTATTACCCGAACCCGGCAGCCTGTGATGACACATGCCTGGGAAGGGC
>JBAZZN010000035.1:0-14883 GCA_041658815.1 Thermoplasmatota archaeon | reverse complement strand
TTCGTGGACTGCTGGGACGACGAGATCGTCACGACGACGATCAACACAGTGGCCACCGGCCCGCTGTCTCCACTCTCCTTCGCGGATCACCCGCGTGAGCAGTGGAACAGCAGCTCTCTCCTCAACCAGCGCAATCCCTGGGGCTTGCCCGAGGACTCATCGTATGTGGTCATCACGGACTGCAGCTCGCCCGTGATCGCGCAACAGAAAGTGCAGACCTTCCATTTCTCGGTCCGGGCGCCCAAGGTCCCACCCACGGTGAGCATGAGTGGCTCGGCGAGTGGCACGGTCTCGACGATCGGGAACGGCTTCGACGACTGCGACCGCACTACCGACAAGTCCGGCAACCAGTGGGAGCGCCAGGCCGCATCAGTGCCCTACAGTGCCGAGACCGGGGGGCTCCTCTTCTTGCCGGACTCGAAGATCACGACCGACTTCGTGCTCCAGTACAACGAGGGCTTGCGCCCGCCAGTGACGGCGGCTGCGTTTGGATCGTCCGGCGCGAAGGACGGGGGCCTGAGTGACGCAGGCAACTCCGACGGCCTCTGGCTTGCGACCGGCACGATCTCGGAGGACCACAATCCCTTCGTGAACCGCGCAGCGCTGCGCGAGACCAAGCCCATCCAGGAAGTGCAGTACATCACGACGTACGCGTTCATCTCGCCCACCGGCGTCTCCGCGTACGGCTTGCTGCTCAACCCCGCCAGCAAGAGCGGCACGTACGGCATCGAAGCGTGCGGCACTCACAATACCGGCGTGTACAACGGCTGGAACTGCAACCCCAACGAGTGGTGGCCCGGCGCGGCGTGCGATGCGGGCTACGGCTGCACGAGCCAGATCGAGGGCCAGACCACGACCGTGAACGTGCGCTTAGGCCAAGCCTACAACGAGCGTGACGTGGACTGCTACGACACCTCCGTGACCGCGGCCCGCGGCGCGGGCGTGGGCTGGGGCCTCCTGACCGGCACCGCTTGCGTGTAAGCGGCGCCCTGGCGCCGCAGCGCCCCCTTCTTTTCTTCCTATTCTTCTCCTTCATCCCATAGCGGTCAGCATATGCTCTCACGACAACTCCCTTATCTGATGGAACGCATCGCACGGCCGGAGGCTTCTCATGAAGAAGTTCGCACTCGTCCTGCTTGCCATCGCAACCGTCATCGTCCCAACGATCCACCTCGCGTCCGCCTCGGACCCCTGCGTGTCCAAACTCGTGATCTTCAGCGACAACAGCAACGTCGGCGCATCTGTCAACAGCAACGCCGCCATCTGCATCGTCGAGAACGAGATCGGCACTGGGCCCCTCCCGGCCAACACGGCTTTCATCAACCCCGCGTCCGACGAAGTGATGATCCGATACACGGAGGACATCGGCGTCGAGTACATCACGTGCCACGTCGAGGGCCTCGGCGCGAACACGGACGTACAACTCGAACGCGCCGACTTCAGTGGCCTCGGCTTCGTGTACGACAGCGGCCGGATCGTCATCGACGCTGCGGCCACCGGCAGCATCACCTCGACTTGCTACGACCCCGATGGCGACCTCCTCGACGAAGTGACGTTCCACACGGTCGTTTGAGCAGTTCGCCGAAGCGGACCGATCTCTCAGCTTCGTCAGCGGCGAGCGAACTCGATGGTCGTCTCGCCGCCCGAGCACCTCGCCGTCAGGCCCCTGCGCGCGAAGGCGTGGCCTTGCGCGCAGGTGGCTTTCGCGAAGAACTTGTCCAGCCACGCGTCCACATACTGTGCATCATCCGATGTCCGCGTCTCGGGCGTGAATTGCCGGATGCGCTCCAGGATGCGACGAGTGTCCGGCGAGAGCGCGTACGGCGCGAGCTTCTCGGCATCAGGCAGACCGCGCGCGGTGGGTCGAGTCGTCACGCCGCCAGCGGAGGGCAAGGAATACGCGAAGCCCAACCCAACGAGAAAACCCGCGAAGTGACCCCACCACGCGATGGTCGTGTCAGTGAACATGTAGAACAAGTTGAGCCCGAGGTACAACAACAGCACGGCGAACGACGGCACCATGATGATGACGTAGAACACGAGGGGCAGCTTCTCGCGCGGGTAACGCACGGCAAAGGCGGTGAGCACGCCAAAGATGGCGCCGCTCGCGCCAAGCGCCAGCGAGTTGAGCGAGACGATGGGCGTCAAGAGAGCGAGGAGCACGTGCGCCACGAGCGCGGCGAAGCCAGCCAAGAAGAAGATGACAAGGAACTTGCGCTCGCCCACGCGGTCCTCAAGCGCGGGCCCCGCCGTCACGAGGATGAACAGGTTACCGATGATGTGCGCCCACCCCGCGTGCACGAAGATGCTCGTGAGGGGGCTCCACAACCGCTGGCCATTCAGCACGTCCCCCGCCACGAAGCCCAGGTCCCGGCTCACGGACGGCCCGCGTCCCCAGATCTGGGAAGCGACGTCGATCGCAAAGACGACCATCATGAGCACGCCAAAGCCGTACGCCTTGGGCACGCCGCGGCGCAAGGTGACGAGGATACCAAGGACGATGGTCGCGATCGCGACGAGGTCCCAAGCCGTGAGGACAGCCACGAGACGCGCGGACGGGGAGACTGGGCATAATGGTTGCCCGGCCCCCAGGCCAAGAGCCCTCTTGGCCCGCCGGGCGGAGCGGCCCACTTCCCTCAGGCAGGGGATATGTCCGTTCGTACAACACACACCATAGCATGACGACCGAGTCCCTCGGGATCTCGCCCGGCGACACCCTCCGCATCGAGCGCCGCTACATCGTTGACGGCCAGCTCACGTGCGTGACGGACCAAGGCCGGTTCATGGGGCTCGAACGCGTGGGCTCCAGCGAGCACATAGTGATCCGGGACTCGAAGAAGAAGGAACTCCGCATGTTCCCCCTCCACGCCATAGCTGAGATCACGCTCGTGCGGGCGGTCAAGCGGGGGAAAAAGGGAGCTTCGGACGAACCACAAGCCCAAGGCCAGGAGCAAGCGTGGGACCCCAGCTTCGGATAAGGGGGCTCCCCCGAACCATCCTCCCCGATCACTTCCCCCTGAATTCCGGCTTCTTCTTCGCGAACATCGACGAGACGCCCTCTAGCATGTCCTCCGTGCTCGCGAGCACACCAAAGGCGGTAGATTCGGCCTCCATCCCCATTAGGATATCAGTTGACAACGCAGAATTGAGGAGCTGCTTCGTCATTCGCATGGAGAGCGGTGCGCGTGAGGCCAGCTCGGCCGCGAACGCCCTCGTGTCCCTCTCAAAACTGTCGTTCTCGAACACGCGATGGACGAGTCCCAGTTCGTGCGCCTTCTGGGCGTCCACCCTGTTCCCAAGCAGCGCTATCTCCTTTGCGCGCGACAGACCCACGAGGCGCGGGAGGCGCTGCGTGCCGCCCATCGCGGGCAAGAGGCCGATGGTGACCTCGGGCAAGCCGAAGGTGGCGCGCCGCGCGGCCACTCGGAAATCGCAGGGGAGCGTGAGTTCGAAGCCGCCGCCAAGCGCGTGACCGTTCACGGCCGCGATGACGGGCTTGCCCATCTTCTCGATGCCGATGCACATCCAGTGACCCTCGCGTGCCAGCGCCGTCGCGCTCGCCGGCGTCATGCCACCCACGTCACCAAGGTCCGCGCCCACGCAGAACGCCTTGTCGCCCGAGCCCGTGATGATGACGGCGCGCGCACGGTCATCGCTCTCGGCCGCCGCGAGCGCCGCTCGCAGGTCCACAAGGAGTTGCCCATTGATGGCGTTCAAACGGTGCGGCCGGTTGAGCGTGATCGTCGCGACCATCATCGCCGCGTCGAGATCGTAAAGCACCGTCTCGAACTTCGGGCCGCTCGCCGGCGCCGCGACAGCGGCCCCAGTCGCGCTCCCGCCGTACTGATAGAAGCCCTGGCCGCTCGCCTTGCCAAGCTTCCCGCCCTCCACCAACTCCACGAGCTTCTCGTAAGGCTTCACTATCGGGTGCCCGGTCTTCTCCTCAAGCGAATAGAGCGCCTTCAGCACTGTGTCCAACCCGACGCTATCGGCCCACTCCAGCGGGCCCATGGGGAATGCGCAGCCGTGCCGCATCGCGAGGTCGATGTCCTTCGCGTCGGCCACGCCCTGCTCAAGCAGCTTCGCGGCCTCGTTCGCCACGACGCTCAGGACTAGCGCGGGGTCGAACGATCGGCCCACGTCAGGCGTGATCGGGATCAACATCTTGCCCACGTTCCACTCGTAATAGCCGCGGCCGTTCTTCTTTCCTAAGAGGCCTTGGTCCACGAGTGCGCGCATGCCAGGACCAGGTTTGTACGCATCACCCAAGCGACTTGCCATGTACTCGGCCGCGTGGACCCCGATATCAAGCCCCGTGTAGTCGGCAAGCTCGAAGGGGCCCATGGGGAAGCCGGCCTTGAACCGCAGCGCGCTATCGATCTCCTCCTTCCCGCCGAGCTTGTGCTCGAAGCAAATGACGGCCGCGCCCACCCAAGTGCCGATGAGGCGGCTCGTGACGAAGCCAGGCGTGTCCTCACGAAGCGTCACGTGCGTCTTGCCGAGCTTCTTGGCGAAGGACTCCGCAGCCTCGACCGCGTCCTTCGACGTGGACGGCGACGGGATGATCTCGATGAGATCCATCAGGAGAACGGGATTGAAGAAGTGCATCCCCACGAGGCGCGAGGGGTCGCGAAGCTGCGCGCCCACCTCGCGGATGCGGATCGCGCTCGTGTTGCTCGCGAGCACAGCCTGCGGCGGCGCAGCGCTCTCAACCTCGGCGAAGACGCGCTGCTTGAGCTCGAGTTTCTCGGGCACGGCCTCGATGATGAGGTCCGCGCTTCCGACGGCCTCGGCAAGCTCGCGCGTGGGCCTGATGCGCGCGAAGGCCGCGTCAGCCTGGGCGCCGGTCGCGCGTTGGCGCTGCACGAGCTTATCGAGCGACGCGCGGACCTTCCCCATCGCGCGGTCCAGCGCTACGGCATCGATATCACGAAGCCACACGTCGATCCCGGAGAGCGCCGCAAGCTCCGCCACGCCGTGCCCCATGTCGCCTGCGCCAAGAACCGCCAGAGTGCGGATGTCACGCATGAAGACGCGAAGCGGGGGAGGCGGGAAAGGGGTTTCGGATGGCGGGAGGGCACGCGGCAGCCCACATACCTGTGGTGCACAGGCGTGTCAGATGCGGACCAGCGCTTGGCAGACGGCCGCGGTTCCTTCTTCGACCGCTGCGAGGTCGTACCCGCCTTCCAGGATCGCGGCGATCCGTGGTTGGGCATCGCGTAGCTTGGCGACCGCCTCGTGATAGGTTCGCGGTCCCAGCGCGAGGTTCCCGAGGGGGTCGCGTGCGTCGGCATCGAATCCGACGCTGATCAGGATGACGTCTGGCGCGAAGCTTCGCACTTTGGGCATGGCGAGTCCGTCCAGCGCAGCGAGGTAGGCGTCGTGCTTCGTGCCGGCCGCGAGTGGTATGTTCAACGTGGTGCCAAGCCCGGCGCCGCGTCCGGTTTCTTCTGCTCGCCCCGTTCCGGGGTAGAGGGGCCATCCATGCAGGCTCACGTAGAGCACGTCCGCGCGTTCGAAGAATATGTCCTGTGTACCGTTCCCGTGGTGCACGTCGATATCGACGATGGCGACTCGGCGGCCGCGCGTCGTGAGGTCGTGCGCCGCGATCGCGACGTTGTTCAGGAGACAGAAGCCCATGGCGCTCGCGCGTGTGGCGTGGTGGCCCGGCGGCCGGCACAGCGCGAAGGCGGGCTCGCCTCGCTCAGCCGCTCGGGCGGCCTCGACCGCGGCTCCCGCCGCCCGGAGGGCGGCTTCCCACGAGTCGTGGCCAGCGTAGGTGTCGGCGTCGATCCAGTTGCCTCCAGCACACGCGGCTTCGACCGCCGAGACATGCGTCGGGACATGTGTCTGCCGCGCTAGTGCCAGGTCAACGCGTGGGGCTTGGGCGATCTCGTGCGCCACGCCGCTCGCCGCGATACCGCGCCTGGCGGCCAGGAGGCGTGCCGGTCGCTCTGGGTGTCCCGGTCCTGGGTCATGGAGGAGGCACGCGTCGTGCGTGAGGACGAGCAACGTCACGGCACCGCGCGTCGCACCAAAAACGCTTATGCCCGACCGGCGCGTCGCCGCGACGATGGCGTTCCCCGCCGCAGAAGCGACGAAGGAGCGTTCCTCGTTCTCTGCGTCGTTGCTCTATGCGTACCGCCGCCTTGCGAGGTCCGTCGAAGCGTATCCGCTGGAGCGGCTTGGCCTCGCTGCCGTCGCCGCTGGCATCGTGCTGCGCCTCGCGGCGCCGTTCTTCATGGACTTCCGCAGCGACGGCGACACGTACACCGCGATGGGGCAAGCGTGGGCCATGCACCACGCCTTCCTCATGCCGTATGGTGACGTGACGACGTGGGCGCCGACGCCGCCTGGTTACAGCAACCACTACCCGCCTGCGTACCCTTTCTACCTGGGGCTCTGGTTCAGCGCGTTCGGCTTCGGTCTCGCTCAGGCGAAGGCCGCGGCCGTCGTGATGTCGCTTGCGGCGCTCGCGGTCGCTTACTTCACGACCCGCGATCTCTACGGCCCGATTCCCGCTGCGCTCGCCGCTGGCCTGGTCGCGGTCGAACCGCACCTCGTGTGGGTCACGGGCTCGGGCTTCTCCGAGAACATGGTCTTGTTGTTCTTCGCGCTCACGATGTGGGCTATCCTTCGTTCGTTGAAGGATGACCGCTTCATCGTGTACGCGGGCCTCTTCGCGGGGCTTGCGTACCTCACGCGCGCGAGCGTGGGCTACTTCTTCGTCATCGCGGGTGGTGGCGGCTTCGTCTGGCGTTTCTATTATCGCCGCTGGAAGCTCTTCACGAACGTGTGGTACCTTGCGGCCATCGTCGTCTTCATCAGCATCGCGGGCGCGTGGGCATACCGGAACGCATCGCTATTCTCCCCGATCCAGCAGACGTTCTTCGGCCGCACGTTCACGATCCCCGCGTGGGAAACGTCCAGTTACACGCGCTACGTGCAGAACGCCGCCGTGAACGATCCTGGCAAGTGGGGCCGCGCGCTGTTGGCCAAGATCCCTTTCTTCCTTGCCTTCCTCGCGTGGTACATCGTGCCTTTCCTGTCCGAGTCGTGGCGCGCGACCAAGCGCATCAAGGAGGAGGAGACGAGCGCCCTCTGGCTCTCCGTCTTCCTGGTCTGGGTCACCGCGTGGGTCATCGCGGCGATGTTCTGGGTCTTCGAGCAGTCGAGCCTCTACTGGCTCGACAACCACCGATACGTCCTCATTGGTCTCCTCCCGCTCTCGTGGCTCCTCATCCGTGAGGCGCGCTGGGAGCGCGCCAGCACGCGCATCCGCTACGGCATGGTCCTGTTGTCGCTTTTCCTCGCGTGCGGTTCGGTCTATCTGGACCCAGTGCGCTTCTCGGATCTGCGCGCGGCCGAGTTCATGGACCCTTACCTGCATGATGGCGACCAGGTGGCCGTCGATGGGTCGAGCATCAAGTACGCGTTCTACGCGTACCTCACGCACCCCGAGAAGATCACGGTGTACGGGTGCGAGACGCCGCCCGAGGCGGGACAACCGCCGACGGGTCCGTGTCACGGTGCGCTGGACAGTGGTGGTCACCAGGCCGAGTTCATCGTGAGCTTGAGGTACTCCGCCGCGTACCAAGGATACCAGCAGGTGGGCGAGTTCAAGCAAGACTTCTCGGACGGCGGCGTCATGACGGCCACTCTTTGGGCGCGCGACGATGTCATCGCGGAACGGAACATCCCCACCGGGATCACGAAGGAATACATCGACGCGTCCCTGCAGACGAAGTGATGCCGTGACGCCTCTCGTTTGGGTGCTGCTGTTCGCCGCGGCCGTGGGCGGCGGCGCTATGAACGCCGTCGCGGGGGGCGGCAGCTTCCTCACTTTCCCGGCGCTCCTCTTCTCGAACGTCGCGCCCATCCAGGCCAACGCCACCAGCGCAGCGGCCCTGTGGCCTGGCAGCGCGGCGAGCAGCGCGGGCTACCGCAACGACATCAAGCGCGCGCCCCGGCGGCTTGTGCTATCACTATCGGCTGCAGCGCTCCTGGGCGGCATCGTGGGCGCGCTCCTCCTCCTGCGCACCCCCCAGTCCACGTTCCGCGCGCTCGTCCCTTGGCTGCTGCTTGGCGCCACGCTCGTCTTCGCGTTCGGGCCGCCGGTCACGCGCGCGTTGCGCTCGCGCCACCTCCACATGCCGCTTGGGATGCTCGTGCTCCTGCAGCTCGCCATCGCGACGTACGGGGGCTTCTTCGGCGGCGGCATGGGCATCATGATGCTCGCGGCCTACAGCGCGTTCGGCCTGGAGGACATCCCCATGATGAACGGCATCAAGTCCATCATGGGGATGCTGCTCAACGCCGTCGCCATCATCGCGTTCGTCATCGCGGGCGTCGTCGAGTGGCCCTTCGCGCTCGTGATGGTCGCGGGAAGCCTCGTGGGCGGCTACGCCGGAGCGCACTACGGGCGCCGCGTGCCCCAAGCGTGGATGCGCGCGTTCATCATCGCGGTGGGCGCGGTGCTATCGACGTACTTCTTCTTCGCATAGGCCCGATGCCAAGCCTTCCATTTGGTCCACATGCACGTAGCCCCGTCGTGTCGCACAAGCTGCGCCGAGTTCGCTTCGCTCATCTCCAAGTGTCGCACTGGCACTCGTCTTTCTCGGCGTACATCCCGAGTTCAAACTCGAGTTTGCACTGGCAGCTCTCTTCTGCTTCTTGAAACGGCTGAGCATGGTCGTCGCACAGGTACGTCGTCGCGTTCAGATTCGCGACTTCTTCCGCGGTTGACTCGGGCCTCGACCCGGGCCCTTCGATGAAGTGCCTCGCGCTCTTCGTGCAGAACGCACAGAGCGCTTGGTACGCTCCGCACGACTCACACGGTGTGTCATCTACACGCTCCCAGCCGGGCTCGTTGAGCCACAAGTGCCGCGCGAGCGTGTCGGGGGCCATCGCGCTTGTTCGCACCATGGCGTACATCTCTGGCCGGAGATGCTTGTAGAGCCGGAGTCGCCACGTCTCTGTACGTGCGCCGACGATGAACTCATGGTTGTCCTCGAACCCGTTCTTCGAGCGTACTGCGACCTGGTGACTGACAAGCGTCCATTCACCCGTCATCGGCCCCGCACCTCCATTTCGAAGACGGCCCCTTCTGTCTGCGAGACGCTCTGGCCGTCAATCCGATTGCGAGCTTCGTGCGACTCCTTCGCTTCGCCTCCTTCCGTCGCTCGATGGATAGGGGCCGTCACAGAGGTCTTGGGAGTCATCGAATGGTCATCGAAACGGAGGCGCATAAGCCAACTGTCAGGGTGACCGAATGGCTCGTGACGAGACCTGAACGGAGCCGATGCCCGACCGAGGCGAAACCATGACCGCGACCTGATCGCTGGATTCAGGATCAGGAGCCCTTCTTCCCCGCCGTGGCGCCGACTCTGGCCTACACGTTGCGGGCGCGGGAGCTTCTGGCAACGCAGCCGGTCGTCATCCTTAACGAGCTTCACAGGAGGCACCGCGGGGAGCCTCTCCAGATTGAGTCATGGCGCGCCACCATCGATGTCCTCAAGTCGAGCTTTGCAGCGCTTCTTCTCCAGCGTCCGGAAGGCGCTGAGTGGGCGGTGACATTCGAGCTGGAGTTGCCTTTCGAGGGTGGACGGCGCCCCGACATCTGCATCTTGACGGACCTCGCGTTGCTCGTCGTCGAAGTGAAGAACATGGATGAGCTGCCTGCGGCGGGATTCAGCCAGTGCCGCGCCTACTTGCGCGATTTCAAGAGCTATCATGAAGGGAGCGAGAAGCTGAGCGTCCGAGGAGCCCTCCTTGTCACCAGAGACGCGGGGTTGCACCGCACAAGCGGCGAGGTCACGGCCGTCGGTCCGGACCGCTTCGTCGATACCCTCGTAGATCTCCCGGGCAATGGCCCGAGCGCGTCTGCTTTGGAATCGTGGCTCAAGAGCACCTTCGAGCCTCTCCCTGACATCATCCGCGCGGCACAGGAAGTATTCAGCGTACATGGCCTGGCCGAGTTCCCTGAAGCCTTGAGCGCTGGTGTGCCAGACGCGCTCGCAACAGTTTCCCAGATTTGCGAGCGGACTCTCGCTGCGCGTGGCCACGCGCTCATCATCCTATCGGGGACGCCTGGTTCTGGAAAGACCCTAGTTGGCCTCCAGTTCGTCCACGACTTCGCTGAAGCAAAGGTCGGCGGCCGCCGTGCCACGTTCTTCAGCGGGAATGGCGCAGTCGTCGATGTGCTGAAGACCGCACTGGGGAGCTCGACCTTCGTGAAGGACGCTCACGCTTTCATTCGTGACTTCGTGCCCGCTCCCGACAGGGTTCCCAAGCAGGCAGTGCTCGTGTTCGATGAAGCCCAGCGCGCGTGGGACCGAAAACAGGTCGCCGCCTATCATCTGAAGAGGGGCCTTATCCTCGACGGCTCCGAGCCCGAGCTCATCTTGTCAGTCGCGTCTCGACGCGAAGACGGGGCGGTCGTCATCGCGCTCATCGGCCAAGGCCAAGAAATCCACAAGGGCGAGGAAGGCGGCGTGTCCGAATGGTTCAGCGCGGCGGAGCATGCGAATCCACGCTGGACGCTTCACTCTGCACCTCGGCTTTCGCCACCGCGCGACGCGGTGCTGCATCCTGAACTCGACCTCACCCGCTCCCTTCGCGCGCACCGCGCTTCTCGTCTTCATGAGTGGGTGGACGCGGTTATCCAAGGCCGCTTTTCTCATGCGGCCTCGCTTGCGACCGGACTTCACAAGGCAGGATACGGTCTCTATTTGACGGACGACTTGGAACTCGCCAAGCGATTTCTGGTCGAGAGATACGAAACGGAACCGCGCAAGATGTATGGACTCATCGGGTCCTCGTACGCGAAGAGCCTCCCGAAATTTGGCGTCGACAACAGATACGCGGCCCATCTCAAGCCCGAAGGCGCGGGCGCGTGGTACGTAGGCCGTGATGGCCGGCCTCCACTCTGCCGCTCCCTTCAACAACTCGCGACCGAGTTCTCCTCGCAAGGGCTCGAGCTGGACGCCGCGCTCCTGTGCTGGGGAGACGACTTCGTCTGGGATGGTGCAAGGTGGACGGGAGAAGTCGCCGCGCCCGAAGTCACGGATGCCGCCCGAATCACTGCGAACCGATACCGGGTCCTCATGACTCGTGCGCGGGATAGTCTCGTCATCTTCCTTCCTCGGGACGAGGTGTTTGTTCCGACCTGCGAGCGGCTCCTCGAATCGGGAGTGCTCCGGCTAAAACGCGGGCATCGCGCCATTCCTGAACTCGACTCGCAGTGAGTGTGAGTCGGGTCCATCCGCAGTCGGTTAAGCTGGTGAGAGGCCTTTCTTCTGGTACGCGAAGGCGCGAAGAACGCGAAGGCAGGATTCGGTTTCTTCGCGCGCTTCGCGGCTTCGCGTACAAGAAACACGGCGGGACGCAACCACTTGACCTCAAACCGCGAAGCAAGTGTCCGCAATCCTGTAGCTGGATTGGGCCCTAACCGACTGCGGGTGGAGTCGGGTCGCCAAGGCTCTTGACGGGAGCCGACTCAACACCAGCACGACGCGCGCGGGGTTCACCCGTCGTGCGAGATAACGGTGGCCCCCACCCGCAGTCGGTCAGGGGGCGGCTCCAACCACCGTCGTGACCACTCGTAGAACCCGCGACAAGAAGTCCCCTTACCAGGTCCCTGTGGATGCTGTCGGGCTTCCGCCTCCTTCCACGCAAGTTCTATATGGTCGCTATGTTGAACCACATAACGATGGGCATCACCTCGATCCAGATCGACTCGAAGACGCGCTCCAAGCTCGCCCGGCTCAAAGCCGGGCCGCGCGAGACCTACGACGAGATCCTCAACAAGCTCATGTCCCTCATCCCAGAGGGGGACGACGAGGGCAGATTCACAGACGAATTTCGCCTCGGGCTGCTTGAAGCAAAGCTGGACGTCAAAGCTGGCCGGACGATCGGGCATGATGAGATGAAGCGCCGGTTGGGCATGTGACGGCCTGGGCTGTCGCTTGGTCGAGGCGCGCCGAGAAGGACATGCTCGCGCTCGACACGAGCGTGGCGCGCCGCGTCTTCAACAAGGTCACGGAGGCGGCCCATGACCCGCCCGCCGCCTACGTTCGACTTCAGGGGGCCGACGAATGGAAGCTCCGTATCGGGGACCACCGCGTGCTCGCGTACCTGTCGTTCGAGGAGCGACGCGTCACGGTCGCGCGCGTGATGCACCGTTCGGTCGCCTACAAGCGTTGATGCCCGAAGTGGGACCGCGTCGGGATCCGACGAGTTCCTCGGCAGGCCCTACTCGGTCTTGTATTCGTAGAACCCCTTGCCGCTCTTGCGTCCGTAGTGCCCTGCTTGCACTTTCTTCACGAGCAGCGGGCACGGCCGGTACTTGGGGTCCTTGAAGCCCTCGTAGAGGACTTCCATGATGGCGAGGCACGTGTCGAGTCCGATGAAGTCCGCCAGCTCGAGGGGCCCCATTGGGTGGTTCATGCCCAGCTTCATGACCTCGTCCACGGCCTTGGGCGTCGCGACGCCCTCGTGCACGCAGAAGATGGCCTCGTTGATCATGGGCATGAGGACGCGGTTGCTGACGAAGCCCGGGTAGTCGTTGACTTCGACGACGGTCTTGCCCATCTTGGTGCCGGCTTCCTTCACGAGCGTGACGGTGCTATCGTCAGTGTCCACACCGCGGATGAGTTCGACGAGCTTCATCACTGGAACGGGGTTGAAGAAGTGCATTCCGATGAACTTCTTGGCGCGCTTCGCCTGCGCGGCCAGCAGCGTGATGGGGATACTGCTCGTGTTCGACGCGAAGACGGCCTCGCTCTTCACGAGCGCGTCAAGCTCCTGCCACGTCTTCTTCTTGATGTCGAGGTTCTCGATGATCGCCTCGATGATGAGGTCACAATCAGCGAGCGCCTTCAGCTCCGTCGTTCCTTGCACGCGCGAAAGCGTGGCGTCGCGCTCGGCCGTGGTCATCTTGGCCTTCTCGACGGCGCGGCCCAAGTTCTTCTGGATGCCCTGCATCCCCTTATCGACGAAGCGTTGCTCCACGTCGCGCATGACGACCGAGTAACCGGCTTGGGCGGCGACTTGCGCGATGCCGTGACCCATCTGCCCAGCGCCCAGGACCCCGATCTTCTTGACTTGCATGGCGCGCGATCCGTTGGCCTCCGTTAATGGTTTCGGGGACGCCGGCCCCGGGGCGCAAACTTCCCCGGGGAACGTGAGAGTCCAACTCACGGAATCCTGGCTTGTTCTGCTTGTGACGGCTCCTGATCCACGCCAAGACGCCAATACTCCAAGAAGCCAAGACACCGGGCGATCTGACAGGCGGCTTGGTTTATTGGGTTCTTTGCGTCTTGGCGTGGTTCACACGCGCGCACCTGTGCCTCGAGTCCTATAGTGGAGTTGTGCTCCTGGGCCGGGGACGCCCGAGGAGAGGACAGGGTGGGCAGGACCTGGGAATCTTTCGCCCTGTGCATCCTGTTCATCTAGTCCATCCTGTTCTACCATTGAGCACACGGACGCACGCGCAAGGCATCTCCCCGAAGCATTCATCTGGGCGGGCAGGCTCGCCGTTTCCGTATGGCGGACCCTGCTCCCCAGGCCGATGGCACCAAGAAGTTCGAGGGCCCCGTGGCCGTCGAGCGCTCGTTCAAGGTGGACGGCAAGAAGCTTACTATCATGGTCACGTTCCCAGCGCAGGTCGTCCAGGAGGTCGGCATGGAGGCCCTCGTCATGGCCGCGAACCGCTGCATCGTCACCGTCGAGAGCAAGAACCACCAGGTGGACAAGTTCCGGTGAATCGGGGCTGTGATGATCCGAAGGTTCTCCGTCGAAGGCGGCGAGGTGGTACTCCTGGGCACCGTGCAGGGCCTCGTCGCCGAAGCGGACCGCGTGCGCGAGGCTTTCTTGGCCACGGCGCCATCCGCCGTCGCGCTGGGGCTCTCTCCCGAAGCCGTCGGAGCGTTGCTCCGGCACCAGCCTGATGCCAACGGGCAAGACCCGTTCGAGGACTTGCCGGACGCCGAGTATGCTTACAGCCAGCGCCTCGCGCGCTATGGCGAGGTCGCGTTGCCGCCGCCTGACCTCGTGGAGGCGGTGCGCCTCGCGCGCGAGGGAAGCGTTGGTGCCTTCGGCGTGGACCTGTCTGAGGAACAATACGAGGACGTGTTCACGCATGAGGTGGGAGCCTTCGCTCTCCTGCGTTATGGTCGCGTGCAGCGCACGCTTGCGCGCAAGCCGCCCGAAGCGCCGGATGCACGCGCGTTCAGCCTCGCGTGGGACGCGCGAGTGCGCCGCATCGGCGCGCTCGCGCGCGTGGAGGGCGCGCGTGAGGAGAGCATCGCGCGGGGCGCGCGTGCCGTCGCGAAGCAAGCAGGCGGCAGGGTGCTCCTCGTGGTGGACGCGCCGCGGGAGCAGGGCGTGGCTGCACGTTTCGTGGCATCGGGCTCGTCGTCATGACGGACTTTCTGACGGCTTTTCACGGACCATCGTCCCGGACTGGAGAAAGGTTCAAAGGGAACGCCCGGCTCAGCATTCTCGATGGCGCTTCGCGAGACCGGTAGCATCGTGGTGCACGCACCTCGAGACCGAGTCTTCGAGGTCGTGCGCCAGCGTATGGCTGAGGAGCCTGGGCTTCGCACCGTGCGCGATGACCGCATCGAGAGCACTGGAAGCACCTTCGTCCTCCGCGACGCCCCTGGCGGCACGCGCGTGGTGCACGCCCGCACCATCGAGCCCACTTTCCTCATTCGCCCCGGTGGCGAGCTGAAGCAGGCTGTGAGCGACGAGTTGCTCATGATCCAGAAGCTGGCGACCATCGGCAACTAGCCGGGCTCGTCCCACGCGACCCACGAGTCGCGGCGCTTGGCGCTGGGGCGCTTCTTGAGCACGATAGCGTAGCCGGCGTCGAGCGACTTG
>JBAZZN010000034.1:0-15003 GCA_041658815.1 Thermoplasmatota archaeon | reverse complement strand
CACCGCATCGGCCCGACTCCCGTCGTCTGCACTCGGCGTCAATATCAGTTTCCCTGGCGTGCCCTCCGGGTTTCCTCCGGTCATCGGCGTGTCCGACGGGCTCCAGGTGCTTGTCACGGTCCGCGGCGCGACGACGGAAGGCACGGCGGTCCGTCTCGTCGCGCAGCTTCGGGATGGTGCACGCTTCGTCGCTGGCGAGGGCGTCACCGGCACGGATGGCGCGGTCACCTTCACGCTGCTGGCACCAGCGACTGGCGAGCTGCTCGTCGAGGCCGAAGCCCGCCAAGGCGACCAGCAAGGTCTTGGCCGCAGCAGCCTCAGCGTCGTCCGCTACGGTGAGGAGATCGAGCGCCTCTTCGCCGAGTTCCGCACGTACGCGCACGGGTCCCTTGGTCCTGAGTCGCAAGCGGACACCGCACGCGAACTGGCCGAGAAGCTCCGCGCACAAGCGTCGAGCGCCGCGGGCCGAGCGCTCCTCGAACTCGCCCGCGTGTACGAGCTCGTCGCGTACGGCGAACGCGACGCCGACCGCAACCTCTACCTCGCGCTCGTTGGCGCGCTCCTCGTGCTTGAGCGGGATGTCGATCGCAGTCGAAGCGAGCCGGTGAGTGCACGTGGTTCTTGAGCCGATCGCGCCTCCGCGAGTGGGTCAAACGCTCAACCTCCTCGCGCTCCTCCTCGTGGGCGGCATCTCGCTGACGTCCGCCACGCTCGTCAGCGTCTCGGGTGACGTGCCCATCGTGCTCGTTGGCGCGAGCTTGTCCCTGGGCTTCCTCTCACGTTTCATCGGCATCACGATGGCGAAGTCGCGCGACTTGTGGACGATGGGGTGGACGCCGCGCGTGCTATCATGGATCGCGTTTGGCGCCGCCACCACGATGGTCGCGCTCATCGGCGCGGCGCGCTTGATGTTCGTGCTCGGAGCCTTCGTCGCGATCGACGCCGCCACTGCATTCGTCAAGCGAGAGGTGCGCAAGGGACTCCCGCGCAGGAAAGGCATGCTTTGGTCGCGCGTCAAGTTCCCGCTCTTCGCGTCGCTCTACCTGGGCGGCGTGGCCGCGTTCCATTTCCTCGTAGGCATCTACCTGCCGTACGGCGTGCTCGTCACGTGGAGCCTGCTCGCGCTGGGCTTCTGCATCATCCTGCGGTCCATGCTCGTCGCCCAGAAGGCCGACGAGTCCTGGCTGCTGGCGCCGCGCGACCACCGTCTCCACGAGCGGCGCGAAGAAGTCGTGGCCGACCCGCAGCGCGAACGCGCCGAACAAGTGCTGCAAGCGTTGAAAGCGCGTGGTGATGCGGCCGGCTTCCTAGAGTTCGTGCGGACGGCCGCCACTGACGCCGGCCTGCGGCCAGCCGACTTGGCGGCGCTCGAAGAACGCATCCTTGCCTCGCTTGCCCGCGCTGGCACGACTCGCGAGGCCGACGTCGAGACCGCGCTCGCCGAAGTCGAGCGGTTCCTTTCCCCCCGTGGTTCCAAGGAGATCCGACCCTCGTGAAGACCGAAGATTACCTCGAACAGCAGCACGCCGTGTACAAGGACGAGGTGGCGGCGCTGCGCGCCCTCACGAACGGCATCGGTCGGAGCATCGTGGGGAAGGAGCTTGTCGTCGAGAAGATGATCGCCGGCGCGCTCGCGGGCGGCCACGTCCTGATGGAGGACTACCCGGGGCTGGGCAAGACGCTCCTCGTGAAGACCTTCGCGCGGAACGTCGCGGCCGACTTCAAGCGGGTCCAATTCACGCCCGACATCCTTCCATCTGATATCCTTGGCACGAAGATCTGGAACAACGAAACGCGCCAGTTCCTCCTCCTCAAAGGCCCCGTCTTCACCAACGTCCTCCTCGCTGACGAGATCAACCGCGCGCCGCCCAAGACGCAGTCCGCGCTCCTCGAAGCCATGGAGGAGCGCCAAGTCACGATCGACGGCGAGACGCACAAGCTGCCCAAGCCTTTCTTCGTGCTCGCCACCCAAAACCCCATCGAGCAAGAAGGCACGTACCCGTTGCCCGAAGCACAGATGGACCGCTTCCTCCTCCGACTCTCGATGGGCTACCCCACCACCGACGAGGAGGAAGCCGCGATCCTCGAGCGCCGCGCGGGCTGGGCGAAGGACGATCCCACCGTGGATCTCCAGCCAGTGATGGACCTGCCCCGCTTCGATTCGTTGCGCCAGCGGGTCGAGACCGGCGTAAGGGTCAGCAGCGAGGTCATGCTCTACATCAGCCGCATCGTGCGCGCGGTCCGCATGCACCCGCAAGTGCGCGTGGGCCCGTCGCCACGGGGCACTCTCGCGCTCTACAAGGTCAGCAAGGCGATGGCGCTCATGCGCGGTCGCGACTTCGTCGTGCCCGATGACGTGAAGGGCTTCGTGGCGGACGCGCTCGCGCACCGCACGCTCCTCAAGATCGAGGACATGCTGTCCGGCGCGGTGCCCGAGCGCGTCGTGCGCGAGGCCGTCGCGACCGTTGCCGTCCCACGCGGAGCGACGAGAAAGGTCTGACGAGCATGGCGAAGAAGGGGCGCGATTCGGCAGAAGCCAGGGGGCTCACGACGTTCGGACGCAGCGTCGCGTCCGGCTGCGTCACGCTCGTCCTCCTTGGTCTCGCGTTCGGCTCGTTCCCCTACTTGCTCGCGGCGCTGCTCCTTGGCGGCGCGGCGTTCGCTGCGCGTGGGCTCCAAGCGCCTCGGCTCGATGTGACGCGCGCCACGAACACAGGGACACTCCGCGCGGGCGACCCACTCGACGTGGCGCTCGAAGTGACGAACCTCGGCGACCCGCTCGCGGTGAGCCTGCACGACAAGCCCCCCGACACGTTCCTCATGTCAAACGGGGCGAACTTCGCCACCGCATGGCTGCCTACGGGTGAGCACGCCACGTTGGGATACACCCTAAAGGCTCCGCGTCGCGGCTCGCACGGCATTGGCCCGCTGCGCGCGACGTCGTACGACCCGTTCTTCCTCCAGGGAGCGCTCGTGGCTGAGCTTGGCGGCATCACTGACGTCGTCGTCCACCCGCGCACGCCGCAAGTGCCCCGCATCCGCACGAGCACCGCGTGGGGCCGAGCGTCGCTTCCCGGCGGCGACCGCGCCACGCGCGGCATCCGCACGAACGACTTCCGCGAGCTGCGAGCCTACGAGCGTGGTGATCCACTGCGCGCCGTGAACTGGAAGGCGACCGCGCGCATGTCGCGTGACGAGCTGCGGCTCATCGTGAACGATTACGAGGTCGAGGGCAAGAAGGCCGTGTGGGTCTTCGTGGACGCGTCGCCCTACACGGTCGGGGGCACGACGGCCGAGAGCGTGTTCGACGAACTCGCCAGCGGCGCCTTGGCAGTGTCAGGCCACTACATCGACCTTGGCCACAAGGTCGGTCTCACGCTCTTTGGCAGCGGCCAAACGCGCATCCTCTACCCCGACGCAGGCGAGTTGCAGGAGCGACGCATCGCGGCGGTGCTGGGCAATGCGGAGCCCGGCCGATCAGGCGACGGCGTGTCGAAGGCGGTCGAGGCCACGAAGGCCTTCCTCGTGCGCGAGAAGCCGCTTGTCTTCGTCTTCACGCTGCCAGGTCGCGACTCGGCCCTTGGCCAAGCGCTCATCCAAGCGCGCGCCTTCGCCACGCCCGGCCGTAGGCCAGCGACGATCGTCGCCGTCACGCCCATCCCTGATGACGGGGCGGACACCCCCGCCGCGCGGCTCGTGCGCATCCGAGAGATGGCACAACTCAAGGGCCTTGAACGCCAAGGCATCACGGTCATGCGATATCATCCCCAGCGCACGTCGCTCGTCGCGCTCCTCGCTAGGGGGATGCTGCGTTGACGAACCAGTTCGTGAAAGCGTGGAACGACTTCGCATCCATCCCGAGTGATAGCTTGGCGCGCCGCGCGCTGTACGCCGTTCTCATCGCGGCGGGCGTCACCATGACTGGCTTCGGCTCCATCTTCATGCAGCGGACCGGCCCGATCCCCTACGGCATCCTGCCAGACGTGCGTCCCTTCTTCTTCCTTGGTTCAGGCTTCCTCTTTGGCCTGTACGCTTCAGGAGGCAAGGCTAATCGGCGTGCGCTGGCATTGTGGGGCGTCATCGGCTACGTCATCGCGTTCCACTTGGAAGAAGCGACGGTCCACTGGATCGGGCCATTCCCAGGCAGCATCACGGGGTCGCGCGTGGGCATCTTGGGGACGAGCGGGAGCCTGATAGCGCTGCTTGGCGTCCTCCTGATGCACGTAGAGGTCGAGAGCATCAAGCTCAGCGGGGACCTTGCGAGTCGCGGCGCGACCCATGTGGACGCCCAGGCCACGGGCGCGCGGTTGCGCGCAGCCGGCACGCGGCGCCTCCTCGCGCTTACGGCCGGAGTCGCGGGGCTGGGCGCTTTCCTGATGGCGGTCTCACCCATCTTCGGCGAGACGACGCAGGGAGGAGCATGGGTGCTCATAATCGGCGCGGCGCTGCTGCTGGCGCTCGCGCTGCTGCTCTCCCGCTGGGTGCCCAAGGGCACGTGACGGAAGGAGCCGCCCCGTTCGCACCAGTCGGTCAATAGGTGATCGGGATGCCGGGCTGCCCCTTCAGTTCGACTTCCTTCTCCTGATATCTCTTGATGAGGCGCGCAGGGACGCCGCCCCACACTTCGTTGGCCGGGATCTTCGTTCCTTTCGGCACGAAGCTGAGCGCGCCCACGGCGCTGTTCTCGCCGATCTCGACGCCGGGCCCCACGACGCTGTTGATGCCGATCGTCGAGCGCTTGTGCATTATGACTCGCTGCGCGCGGACGGAGCCTCGCTCAACGAGGTGCGCCACAAGCTTGGCGTCGCCGCCCACGACCGCCTTCTCCTCCAGCACGAGCAAGTTGTGATCGTTGAGGCGTGCCGTGTTCACGTACACGCCAGGCCCGATCTTGGCGCCGTTCGCCTTGAGGTAGTACGTCCAAAGCGGCGTTGCGCGCATGGCCTCACCGCAGAAGATGCGCACGATGCTGATGCTCGCGTTGTAGCTCGCCCACCGGATGACGGTCCAAGAGTAATCGTGCAGAGGGAAATCGCCTTCCGTCGTGCGCCAGCGCACGAGGCGGTTCCACCCCGCGCTGATGAACATGAGCGCGCACGAGAAGATGATGTACGCCGGGATGAGGCTCATCGCGACGAGGACGTAGCGCCCATAGGGGTCCAGCACTGGGAAGCCTTTGCTTCCCCCGAAGATGAGTTGCCAGAAGAGGAGAGCGGGCAGCACGGCGAAGCCGAAGACGAGCGACTGCGAGACGAGGAGGATCGTGCTTCCCAACACCGCGCGCGTTCGCCTGCCCATGATGTCACCGCCACTTCACGTTGGCCCGCTGCGCCGCAAGCGCCTCGTCTAGGAGGGCCTTCACGCGCGCCATCACATCATCAGTGATGGCACGCATCTTGTCGCGGTCGTGCTCGTCTGCAGGCTTGAGGTCGAAGCGCACGGGCTTCCCGATGTTCACGTACACGGAACGGCCCAAGTGCGGGAGCGCGGCGTTGCGCGGCCAGAAATCGTACGTCGCTAGCCCTACGGGCACGACTGGCGCGCCGGTGCGCGCCGCAATGCGCGCGACGCCGGTCTTGCCCCGCTTCACCTTGTCACCCCGGCTGCGAGTGCCCTCTGGGAACACACCGATGATGAGCCCCTGCTCCGCAACGCTCGCGGCCGTCTCGATGGCGGGATCGTTCCCGCCAGTGACGCGCTCGACCTTGATCTGGCCCATCGTGTCGAGGAACCACCCCAAGGCAGGGTTACGGAAGAGGCCCTCCTTGGCGAGATAGAAGGCGGGGCGCTTGAGCGCGACGCCCAGCACGATCGGGTCGGCCCACGTCAAGTGGTTGGGCGCGAGGATGACGGCGCCAGTGTCAGGGATGTTGTTCTCGCCCTTGTACTGGATGCGCGCGAGGAGCTCGATGGGCTTGCCTAAGCCAGCCTTGATGAAGCGGTACCCCGCAGGCGTGTTGTACCAATCCGGCGTGGGCCAGCGCACGAGGCGCATCTTGGGCTCACGACGGTGAAGGGGCATGCTGCGACGGCGAGGCCACGGTGGGCACTTGAACACTGCCAAAGGGAACACGGGGGCATCGATCCGAGACGACCTGGTCCAACCGCCTCTTCGTTCTTTCGCGTTCTTCTCGTGGCGAAAGGGACCGTGCTGCCTAAGAGGTCGGTGGCGTCCATGAACGATGCCACAGTGCCCACCCAGGCCAACTTTATAAGAGAAGCCCCGCATGGCCGCGCCCGTGCGAGTCCGTTTTCTCGGTGGTGTCGACGAGGTCGGCCGCCTTGGCATGGTCCTCGAGGGGCAGAGGACGAAGCTGCTCTTCGACTACGGCATGGCGCCGCGTGACCCGCCAGAGTACCCCGCGCCAGCACCAAACGACCTCGAAGCGCTGTTCCTCACGCACAGCCACCTCGACCACTCCGGCATGGTCCCAGCTATCGCCGGCTCCCAAGGGATTCCCATCGTTGGCACGAGCCTCACGCGCACGATGAGCGACCTCCTCGCGTACGACTCGATGAAGGTCGCGCGCCTCGAAGGCTACCCCCAGCCATTCAAGAGGGAAGGCATCGCGGCCATGAACGCGCAGTGGGACGAGCGCCACTATGGCGACACGCGCGAGTCAGGCGAGTTCGACGTGCGCCTCCACGCTGCGGGCCACATCCCCGGCAGCACGATGTTCGAGGCGGACGACGGCTCCACGCGCCTCCTCTTCACGGGAGACATCAACCTCATCGACACGCACCTCGTCAAGAAGGCCGAGCCCGTCCGCTGTGACGTGCTCGCCATCGAGGCCACCTACTCGGGCCGTGAGCACCCCGACCGCACCGTCACCGAGGAACAGCTCCTCGACGCAGTGAGCGGCGTCGTCGCCCAAGGAGGCCGCGTCATCCTCCCATGCTTCGCCGTAGGCCGCACGCAGGAAATGATGTGCATCCTCGCGAACCAAGGCTACGACGTCTGGGTGGACGGCATGGGCAAGACCGTCCTCCAGATGATGCTCGAAGACAACCGCTACCTCCGGAGCCCCCGCGAGCTACAGAAGGCCATGGAAGGCGTCACGCTCGTGAAGAACCCCGCGCAGCGAGAGAAGGCCAGCCAAGCCGAGGTCATCATCACGACGAGCGGCATGCTGGACGGCGGCCCCGCGTTGCATTACCTGAGCACGATGCGCACTGACCCCCGCAGCGCCGTGTTCTTCACCGGCTACCAAGTGCCAGGCTCCGGCGGCCGCTCGCTCCTTGACACGGGCGCGCTGGACTTGGGCAAGGGCAAGGTCGAGAAGGTCGAGTGCGAGATCCGGCACTTCGATTTCAGCGGTCACGCGGGCCACAGTGAGATCGTGCAGTTCGCCAAGCGCTGCCAGCCCGAACACGTCGTGCTCTATCACAGCGACGACCGCAGCGTCCTCGCCAAGGACCTCGGCGAGTTCGCGAAGGTGCACACGCCAATGACTGGCGAAGACGTGGAGCTGTCGTAGGACATCACTTCTGCTTGCGTCGCCTCAGCAGGTTGCTCGTGAGGCCCGGCCCCGTCCTCGCCTTCTGCTTCAGCGAGCCATAGAGGAACTGCGTGCCCTGGTCGAAGAAGTCGCGAAGTTGCGCCCCATACGGGAAGTACCACGGACGACCAGCGATCGGGTCGGGTGGCGTGACGTTGATGTGCCGCAGCCTCGTCATCTCGAGCAAGCCCCAACGTCCATGCGTGAGCCCGTGCCCGCTGTCCTTGAAGCCGCCCCACGGAGTCTCGCTGGCGGCGTACGTGTACGCCACGTCGTTCACGTTCACGGTGCCAGCGACGATCCGTCGCGCGAGGTCGTGCCCGTGCTTGGTGTCGCTCGTCCACACGCTCGCCGAAAGCCCGAACGCGGAGGCATTCGCGAGGCGCACGGCCTCGTCCTCGTCACCGAACGGCACGATGGGGAGGATGGGGCCGAACACTTCCTCCGTGAGGACGCGTGCGTCAGCGGGAACGTCCACCAGGATGGTCGGCTCGAAGAACTGTTTGCCCAAGTCCGGGCGAGCGTGCCCACCACAGAGCACACGCGCTCCACGCTTGCGCGCATCCTCCACGAACGCGGTCATCTCGTCCACCGCCCGCGGGTCGCACAGCGCGCCGATATCGGTATCAGGTGTCATGGGGTCGCCAAGCCGCAACGCGCTCGCGTGCCTCACCGCCTCCGCCACGAACCGGTCGTAGAGCGAGCGGTGAACGAACACGCGCTTCGTCGCGGCACACGTCTGTCCCGCGTTCGTGAAACGACCCCAAAGCACTCCACGCACGGCGACGTCGAACGGCGCGTCCGCAAGGACGATCGCGGGGTCGCTTCCCCCCAGCTCCATGCACGACTTGACCGAGCGCTCACGCAGCTTGGCCTCCACGGCGTGCCCCACGAGAACGCTCCCCGTGAAGATGAGGCGGTCCACGTCCGCGTTCACGAGCGCGTCGCCCGTGACTTGCCCACTTCCCACGACGACCTGCATCACGTCATTGGGCACGCCGGCCTTGTGCAGCAGTCCCGCGAAACGCAATGCAGACATGGGCGTGAAGCTCGCTGGCTTCAGCACGACCGTGTTGCCCGCAAGGAGCGCATGCAGCGCGTTCGAGCCGGGGATCGCGAGCGGGTAGTTCCACGGGCTCACGATGCCAACGACACCAAGCGGCTCGCGCTCCACGTGGCTCACGCGCCCCAAGAAAAGTGGGTTCATCAGGCGGATCGACTCGGAACGCAGGATGCCCGGGCCCTCCGTCGCGCACCACTGGGCAGCATCCAGGCAGATGAGCACGTCCACGCCGAGCGCCTCCGCAAACGGCTTGCCCGACTCACGAGAAACGGTCTGAGCCATGCCGAGACGATCCTCCAACAGGAGATCGCGGAAGCGAGCGATGACACGTGCACGCACGTCCACGCCCAGCGCGCCCCACGCGGGCTGCGCCTCACGGGAGCGGCGCACCGCGGCCACCACATCCTCGCGCGTCGCATCGGACAACTCGGCCAGCACCGAGCCAGTAGCAGGATCGTGGACAGAGAGGATCATGGCCCTGGGAGCACGAGCACCAAAGATAAACCCGAAGGCGGCCCGGGGTGGGGCCCCAGGCCATTTCGCCCCTGCGGTGGCAACAAGAGTACTAAGACCACCACGACCCCAAACGGGGTCATGCAAGCTGCGCCCGCGACCTATGCGTGGTCATGCAGCTGCGGCGACGGCGGCGCTGGCCAATCGCCCACACGCGAACAAGCGCGCCTCGAAGGCCAGCTGCACATGTGCCGAGCCGGCAAGATGCGCTCATCCGCACACGCGGTCCTGGTAGTGGAACGGGACAACTCGGCCGCGGCGTGAAGCGGGCTAGGACAACGAGGGGGGTGAGTCAGCCGTTCGCCGTGGGGGCCTCGTTGCAGCGTTCGAAAAAGCCGTACCTTCGTACATACGAAAAGCACGCACGCGCGTGCGAACGCACGCAGGCAAGCGCGCGCTCTGGCTCGTCCACTCGCGGAATTGGTCAGTTCCAGAACTGCCGCGTTCGTGCGTAGTTCACTTCGGCTTCCATGATGGCGCGGAGGAACGCGTCTTCGCTTTCGTGTAGCTTGTGCAGGATGCGCCCGGCTGTCTCCGGTCCGACGCCGCGCGCGGCGAGCGCGAGGAGCGCTCGTTCGCCGTGGTCCGCCACGAGGTTCGCGCTCGTGGTCAAGCGCTGTAGTTCCTTGCGTTCTTCTTCGTCGAGGTCGGAGCCTTTTGCTCGTTGCATGACCCGCGTGCCCAGCTCGTTCCATGGGCGCGTGATTCCGATGAGGATGCTGCCGCACCTGGGGCACTTGCGCGTTTTCAGCGCGCGCTTCACGCGCGTCTCGCTCTTCCAGGCGCGGCAATTGAGGCACCCGATGAGGACGCGTTCGTCCATCAGGCGGTTCCGGATGGCTTCGAGGAGCGTTCTGTCCGCGCGGCTTGGCGCGATGAGTTCGATGCGCTTGTCGAGGCCTGCTTCGCCCATCGGTGAGAGGCCTTGCTCTACGAGTGGCAACTCGCCGGATCGGAGTTTCCGGAGCGCGTCCTGGGCGCCCTTGACGTCGAGCTTGTCTTCCAGCACTTCGCGTAGCGCTTCCTGGTGGAGCGGTGTTCCCTTGAAGACGTCGAGCAAGCGGCCCACGTTCACTCGCGCGTAGTCCACGTTGCGGTCGAGCGCGCCGAACTTGCGGGCCACGTGGAACAGGCGGAACTTCATGTATGTGGATCCGGGGAGCACCAGGCCAAGGAGCGTGGGCACGTGCTCGGGATCGATCCCTTGGAGGACCTCGCGTATGGTCGAGTGCGGGATCCGGGTGGGCAATGCCAGTACGATGCGGTATGGGTCGATGTCGAGGCCCACGCTGATGCCAAGGCGCGCGGTGAGGAGGCTCGCGATGATGCGGCCTAGCGTTTCGTTCACTTGCGTGCCCAAGCAGGCGTTCAGCACGCACACGCTGCCTCCGATCTCCAGTGTGATGGTCTTGTCAGTGGGCAGTTCGAACTTGCCTTGGCCTTCGATGCTTTCGAGCAACGTCCAGGCCGCGTCCTTGTCGGTGTGGAACGTGGCTTGGACCCACGCGGCGGCTTTTTCTTCTCCGTCTGACGTGACGCGGTCGCGCAGCTCTCGTCGGAGCGCGCCGACGCCTTGTGCGACCCCGTACGGGACCGGGATCTCTTCCCCGACCCACGAGGGGATGGCGCCGGTGGGGTCCTTGATCGGTGCGACCTTGACTTCGAGTTCTTCGGTGTCGATCTCGGCGATGCGCCAGGGTTGGCCTTGCACGATGAAGGTGGCGCCTGGCTCGGCGAACGACGCGACGAAGCCTTCGGAGAGCGTGGCGATGGGGCGGCGTGACGCGAGGTCGATGACGCGGTACGTCCGCTCGTCCGGGATCATCGAGATGTTCTGGTAGAAGTAGTCCCGCGTGCGCTTCTTCATCGTCACGCGCCCGTTCTCGTACCTCACGACCCACAAGGATGATAGCTGTTTTAGGACGCCCTCGAACTCGTCGAGCGTGAGGTCGCGGAACGGATGCGCGCGCCGGACGAGCGCGAGCGCTTCGAGGTCGCTGTAGCCGCCGTGGCGCTCCATCGCGAGCGCGGCGAGCTGGTTCGCGAGAACGTCCATTGGTTTTCTGGGGTGAAGGAACCGCTCCATCTTGTCGTCGAGCGTGTGGCGCACGATGACTGCGGCTTCCGCGATGTCGTCCGCGTCCTGGGCGATGATGACGCCGTTGGAGACGAGGTCGTGCTTGTGCCCCGCGCGTCCTACGCGTTGTACGAGGCGCGTCACTTGGCGGGGGCTCGTCATCTGCAAGACGAGGTCGGCTTCGCCGATGTCGATGCCCAACTCCATCGATGACGTGCAGATGAGGCCGCGGGCGAGTCCTTGTTTGAAGCGCGTCTCGGCGGCGATGCGGACGTCGCGCGCGAGGGAGCCGTGGTGGATGACGACTTCGGGGATGCTGGCTTCTTTCTCGCGCAGCAAGCGGATGCGCGCCATGAGCACCTCGGCGGTCTCGCGAGTGTTCACGAACAGCAGCGTCTGCTTGCCAGTGCGGATGCGATCGAGTGCCGCGTCGAGGAACGCGGCAGCATCGGGCCGCGCCATGATGATGTCGGCGACTCGCTTGTCGCGCGCGGTGGGCTTTGGCGAGACGACCTGGAGGTCGAGCTTCTTGCTCACTGGCACACGCACGATCTTGACGTCGCGCCCGACGCCACCAAGGTAGGCGGCGACCTCTTTGGCGTCGCCGACCGTCGCGGAGAGGCCCACGCGCTGGAACTCCCCTGCTTTGGCGACGAGCCGCTCCAGCGCGACGGCGAGCTGCGCGCCGCGCTTGTCGCCCGCTAGCTCGTGCACCTCATCGAGCACGACCCAACGCACGCCAGTGATCATCTCGGCGAGCTTCTTGCCTTGGAAGAGAAGCTGCACCGTCTCAGGCGTCGTGATAAGCACGTCTGGCGGTTCGCGTGCTTGTCTTGCGCGCTCTGGCCCCGTCGTGTCGCCGTGTCGCACCCGCACGTCGATGCCGATGGCTTTGCCCCACTCGTGGAGGCGGCCCATGAGGTCGCGGTTGAGTGCTCGTAGCGGCGTCACGTAGAGCATCGACGTCTTGCCCTTCGTGATACTTCCGCGTTCGCGAGCGCGGAGGAGCAGGTCGAAGAGGGGGAGGATCGCGCTTTCGGTCTTGCCCATTCCAGTTGGCGCGATGAGGAGCACGTGCTTTCCTGCGTGGATGACGGGCATCGCTGCTCGCTGCGCGCGCGTGGGGTGGACGATGCCTTCGGCTGCCAAGTGTTCCCGCCAGCGCGGGCTCAACATGGAGAAGACGTCCTCGCGGGTCATCCGTCTCCTGGGCGCTTCTTTCGTCCGAACATCCGTGGCTTGCGCGGGGCCTTCTCTTCGCCGCCGTACTTGCGCAGCGACTTCACCGTGCCGAGGTCCACGCCGTCCACGGTCCACAATCGCGCGTTCTCGATGTCGATGAGCCCGTTCCCGAAGAGCGGCCCAAGCAGCCGGCCGCCTTCTGGTGCGTTGATCGCCGTGCCGCCCGTGAGCTCGTTGAATGCGGGCATCACGATGAATTCGGTGTCGGGACGCAGGCGATCGTAGCGCTCTTGGGCGGCTTGTGTGAACCGCGCTCGGACCCAGCAGGCTTCCTTGTGGCGGTGCCCGAGCGCGTCCACGAGCATGACGGCCGGGTGGTTGTGGCACGTGACGACGACGCGCGCGTCCTGGATGATCTCTTCCGTGGGCCACTCGTGACCGTGGAGGAGCGCGACGTCGCCCACGCGGATGCCGCCTGCGTCATGCACCTTGATATCGATGAGCCCTTGGAGGTCCACGTCGTGGTTCCCGCGGACGAGCTCCACGCTATCCGTGCCCAAGCCGTGGAAGAACCACGGCAGCTCGATGGCTTCTTGCTGTGTCGAGCGGGGAATGCGATGCTTGAGGTCCCCGATGACTATGATGCGACGCGCGAGCGTGTCATGCAGGAGCTTGGCGAGCCGTTCGCGCATGCGCTGCGTCTGGCTGGGGATGTTCACGCCGGCTTGCCGCAGGTGCGTCTCGAGCCCGATATGCAGGTCACCAACGACGATGGTGCTGGCTTGGGGCAGCAGGAGCGCGCGCTCCCCGAACACGGGCTGCGCGAGGGGAACGTCGTCGTTCGTCGTCATCGGCAAGCGCGGAGGGTGACCGTTCCTCCATCAAGCTTGGCGGGACCGTGACAAGGCCACCTAGTCCTCTTATATGGGATGAGGCGTCCTGGGGGCGCATAGGGTGTGCAGAACATTCTCGCTGACAAAGCCCCGGCGCAAATCGTCATCCCGTTCGTATGCCCCATCTGCGCGGGCGCGAACGCTGTCCACTTGATCTCCCTGAGCCGTGCCGGTGGGATGGAGTGCGTCGTCTGCGAGAAGTGGCTGCGCGCGACGGACGTGATGCGCGCGATGCACTCGCCCCGCGCGGCCCGTGACCCCCACGCGGAAGACCGTGCGCGCGCCGCGCCAGCGAAGAAGGTCCCGATCACGTGGCCGCCCACGGCGGAGTCGCGCGCCGCTGCCAAGCCACTCGGGAAGCGGGACGAGGCCGAGTACACCCGCACTTGAGGCGCCCCATCGCGCCTCCCCTCTACGCAGTCAACGCACATTAAGCTCATACCCTTCCGCCCCATCGTGGGGCCGAACGTTATGTCGCACACGCGCACCCTCGCAGTTGCCATCGTCAGCGCGCTCATCGGAGCGGGTATTGCCGTCATCGCCTACAATCCCGGCCTCCGGCTCAGCCCAGTGGCCGAGGCAGCAGCGACCGGCGTGACGAAGGAATTCTTCCTGAACATGGAGGAGAAGGACTTCGACATGGGCAACGGTGTCTGGCACGCGTGGACGTTCAACGGAACGGTCCCTGGCCCCACCATCGAGGCGAACCAGGGCGACCACATCCGGGTGCACGTGCACAACGCGATGAACATCACGCACAGCCTCCACACGCACCTCTCACCGTACTCCCTGGAGAACGACGGGTCGCAGCTCAACATCATCACGGGCATCGGCGGCATGGCCATGATCCCCGCTGGCGGCGACTACGTGTACGACTTCCAAGCCACCGTCCCCGGCCTCCTCTATTATCACTGCCACAGCGCCGATGGCGGCTACACCATCCACGAGCACATCGCGCAGGGCCTCTACGGCGCCATCCTCATCCACGCGACGGGCGAGGTCCCCGTGCGCGACGAGGTCGTCTTCATGAGCGAGCGCGGCTTCAACGTCAGCTCGCCCGACACGCCATTCTACATCATGAACGGCAAGGGCATCCCAGGCGGGGAGCACACGCTGGAGACCATCTTCATGGCACAGGGCGTGCCTGGCATCGTGGCGCAACTCAACAAAACTGTCCCCATCATCAGCGGACGCGTCGGCGAGGCCATCCGCATCAACGTCGTCAACATGGGCGACATGATCCACAGCTTCCACATGCACGGCATGACGGCGTACCAGGATGACGGCAGGCCGACGCCAGCGCAAGTGCTCGGCCTCGTGCCTGGCGAAGCGGCTCGCCTCACCATCACTCCCACTGAGCCTGGACTGTGGCTCTTCCACTGTCACGTCGTCTCGCACGCCGATGGCGGCATGATCGGTGTATTCATCGTGCAGCCCCGCACGGGAAGCCTGGACCTCCCGCCAGCGGCCACGGGCAACGCGACGCTGCCTACCACGGGCAGCAGCATGTCTGGCATGGACATGGGTGATGGGACGAGCGTGACTGCGGGCAAGGGCTCCAGCGGCGAGCTGAGCTTCGCGCCCGCCAAGCTCACAGCAACCAGCGGCACATCGATCACGTTCAAGAATAGCGGGCAGATCCCGCACACGTTCACCATCAAGGCGCTCGGCCTTGACACGGGCGAAGTCACGCCGGGCGCGACCAAGATGGTCAGCCTCGCGAACGTGAAGTCCGGCACTTACGAGTACATCTGCAACCTCCCAGGCCACGCGGAT
>JBAZZN010000033.1:0-15118 GCA_041658815.1 Thermoplasmatota archaeon | reverse complement strand
CGCCGCGCTCAAGTGGATCATCGAGCACGAGCTGCAGGACGCACCGGTCATCGTGCGTGGCGACTCGAAGCTCATCATCCTCCAGACGCGCGGTGAGTGGGGCGTGAAGTCGGAGAACCTCCGCGCGATGAACGAGGAAGCGCGCCGCTTGCTCGCACAGCTCCCACTCGCACGCATCGAGTGGGTCCCCCGAGAGGAGAACAGCGAAGCGGACGAACTCAGCCGCGTAGGTTACCGCACCGCGCTCGCCGACCACCCCGAGTGGGCGAACGTGGCGAGCAGCCGTCCCCATGAGCGGTGAAGCGACATTGGTCCCTGACATGCGCGGGTCGTGGGAGATATCGTTCCAGTCGAATCATCGGCTCCAGGTGCAATCGTCTTGCACCGGGCACGTTCTGGGTGGCCCGGGCCCAGGCTAGCGTCATCGCGTTTGCCAAGCGGGCCACGAGTGATCCACATAGCCCTCTTGACGGAACCTTCATACCAAGACATGCGAATATGCGCATGTCATGGTATCATGAAGCCCGACGACCGTCTCAACGAGATGCACGCCGACTTGTGCAAGGTCTTCACGAGCCCGGCGCGCATCCAGATCCTCAACGAGTTGCGAGACGGAGAGAAGTCGGTAGGACAGCTCGCAGATGCCACCGGCTTGCCGCAACCCAACGTGTCCCAGCACCTCGCGGTGATGCGGAGTCGCGGCATCCTGACGTCAAGGAAGGAAGGCGCCGTCGTGTACTACCACCTTACGAATCCGAAGGTCTTGAAGGCGTTCGATATCATCCGTGAAGTCCTCTACGAGAGCCTCGCAGCGAACAGCCGGCTGGCAAAGGGGGGTCGCCGGTCGTGAGCAAGACCATCGTGGTCCTTGGCGGCGGGGTCGGGGGCATCGTCGCGGCGACAGAGCTACGCAAGCGCCTGCCGCGCGAGCACCGCATCGTGCTGGTGGACCGCACAGGCGTCCATCAGTTCGCTCCCTCGTTCTTGTGGCTCATGACGGGAAAGCGCGATGGCAAGCGCCTCACGCGTCCCCTCTCGTCCCTCGAACGCAAGGGCATCGAAGTCGTCGTCGCCGACGTCCAACGCATCGACACGCAGGCGCGCCGGGTGCAGACGACGAAGGGCGAGTTCGCGTACGACTACCTCATCGTGAGCCTCGGCGCCGAACTCGCGCCGGAAACCGTGCCAGGACTGGCCGATGCGGGCGAGACCTTCTACACGCTGGCGGGCGCCGAGCGACTCAGGGACAGGCTATCCGCCTTCCAAGGTGGCCGCGTTGTCCTCGTCGTGGCTGCGATGCCGTTCAAGTGCCCGGCCGCCCCGTATGAGGGCGCGTTGCTCCTGGAGTCGCACTTCCGAGGGCTCGGCATCCGGGATCGCGTCGAGATGGACGTGTTCACGCCCGAAAAACAGCCGATGCCCGTAGCGGGGCCCGTTGTCGGAGCAGCCCTCCGAGGCATGCTGGAGGTGCGTGGCATCCGCTATCACCCGGAGCACAAGCTCAAGGCCGTGCGCCCAGAGAAGCGCCTCCTCGTCTTCGAGGACGGGAGCGAGGCCGCATACGACCTGCTCGTCCACGTCCCACCGCACCGCGCTTCGGCCGTGGTGCGCGACAGTGGGCTCCTGGCAGAAGCCGGCTGGGTCCCCGTGGACGCGGGAACGCTCGCCACCAAGGTCCCTGGAGTCTTCGTGATCGGGGACCTTGCGGCGATCAAGCTGCCCTCCGGCCTGATGCTCCCGAAGGCCGGCGTCTTCGCGCACGCTGAAGCACACGTCGTCGCCCACAACATCGCCGCAGAGATCAGCGGGAGAGAACCCACGCACCGGTTCACTGGTCACGGCTACTGCTGGGTCGAGACGGGGGACGGGAAAGCCGCCTTCGGAAGCGGCGACTTCTACGCCGCACCGGCCGCAATGATAGCCCTCCGCAAGCCGGCACGGCACTGGCACGCTGCCAAGGTCCTCTTTGAGAAATATTGGCTCTGGAAGTGGTTCTGAATGTCCCAGAAGATCCTCATCGTCGTGAACGACGCGCCCTACGGTACGGAACGCGCCTACAATGCGCTCCGCCTCGCCAACAACCTCCTCAAGCAAGACCCAGCACCGGAGTTGCGCGTGTTCCTCGTGGGCGATGGAGCCGCCAACGCGAAGGGCGGCCAGAGCGTGCCGCAGGGGTACTACAACATCAACAGCTTCCTGAAGTCAATCGTGAAGAAGGGAGCGCAAGTAGGCGTGTGTGGGACCTGCATGGATGCTCGGGGCATCAAGGACGACGAACTCGTGGAGGGCGCGAAGCGCAGCAGCCTCGACGAGTGGACCGAGTGGACGCTGTGGGCGGATAAGGTCATCGTGTTCTGAAGCGGTGTGATGCCATCTGGCAAAGTCGCAGGCCCCGCCCGCAGCGCCGCAGCCGTACGCACTCTCTTGAGGAAGACCCATCGGAACGCGCACGGCGGCTCGCCTGGGTCTTTCTCCACGGATCTGTACGCGAAGGCGCGAAGCGACGCGAAGGGAAAGACGAGCCACTTCGCGGTCTTCGCGGCTTTGCGTACAAGATCCCGGCGTGTCTTGCTTGCGAGGGCCCTGTGATTCAGGCCAACGGGTCCAATGGGCAAGTTGATCACGCGGGCGAGTCGCGCTCCAGCACGACGACGACTCCCTCCCAAGGAGAGACGGTCGTGGACGTGAGGCGCCATCCGTCCGCGGCGCTCTCGTTGAGCACTGCTTCTAGTCTTCCAGCGTCCGTGCGGCTCCACCAACCACGGCATTTCACCATGACGACGCGATACTCGGGCATCGAGATCCCAGGAGATCCTTGGGGTAAGTCGTTTCCTTCCTGGCTCCGGACGCAAGGGTCGGCACGGCGCGCACGACGACCCGCGCCGCGTCGCGGCCGCTCACAAAGAAGGCTTTCACGCGGAACGATCCGTTCACTTGGGCCACGTGACACTGCCCGTCGCGGTCTCTTGGTACAACTGCGTGAGGATCGGGAAGTCGGCTCGATAGTCCACGGCCATGGATTCGTACTCCCACGTTGAAGCGCGGAGTCCCGTGATAGCCCAGTCCGTCCTCGCGGGGTCCTGCGTCCCGCGCGCAGCGCTCCAACTGGCACCGTTGCTGTTCGCCGTCACAGTGGGTCCGCTCGTCCACGCGGCCGTCATTGGCGCGCTCGTCCACGTGATGCCCGAGTAGGGCGGGCTGATCCCGACGTGAAGCGAGTCGCTCGGGCGCCCCGTGGCGTTGCCGTTGATCGCGAACTCCCACGTCCAACCGATCTCCGCGCCCGACGCTGGAGACTTTCGGTGCTCCGTCGAGACGAGCGTGCAGGTGGCGCTCAAGATCGCGACGCTGCGCGGCGCGCTGACGCCGTAACAGTGAACGGTCCGTTCCGTCGAGTTCGTGGCTGACGGGTCCGCGGTGGACACGCGCGCGACGACGCGGTAATCACGCGAGACCTCGTCCGTAGGGACGAAGACGCCCGCCATGTCCCACGAGGTCCACGATCGTTGCCCGTCCTCACGCAGGTGCACGGGCGCGCTCGCGGGGTCGCCAGGCTCGGGTGTGACGCGGGCGAGGAGCGTCCATGACGCGTCGAGCGTCGCGCGCGAGGCGTCCGGCTCCGGCGCGGTTCCGACTGGCCGGAACTGCACCATGATCGAGGTGAGCGGTGGGCCACTGGCGTGACCGTCGGCGCGGAGTTCCCAACGGCTCGTCGTCGCGTCCAACGTGCATGACGAGCCCACGAGCAGGATGGATCGGGGCGTCGCATCAGCGATCGCGACGTCCGGCGTGGGCTGGGCTGGCTCCACGGGGACCTCCGTGTTCGTCGCGACGGTGAGCGTGGAAGCGCCACACACTCGGCGACGCTCAGTCGAGCCGATCTGATGAGGGCGCGCAGAGTCCCACGGCGAAGCTCAGCATGCTGGGGATGCGGAAGCACGCCGTGCACGCTCGTTGAGCACGAGGAGAACTCCTTCGATCGCTTCCCGGATGTTCTCCAACGCTTGCTTCTTCGTTCTTCCCTCAGAGACGCAACCTGGGAGGGCAGGGCAAGTCGCCACGTACCCGCCATCGACCGAGTCGTGGCGCAGAACGACCTTGAGTTTCACGGGTCCCCATTCACCCCCATATGGATATAGCCAGACTCCCTCCCCGATCACTCGATGTACCTGACCGCCTCGGCCGGCGGCACGTTGCTGCCTTGCCGCGCTGGCCAGTAGGTCGCAAGGAACACGGCAGCATAGACGAGCGCGATGATCTCGGCGAGGTCCAGCCAGGGAATGGTGAACTTCACGCCAAGGCTCGCGAGAGCGGGCGTGCTCACGACGACGCCGTAGCTCGTGATGACGCCGATGGCTCCACCCACGAGGATGCCCAATGTCGTCGTGAAGAAGATCTCGATGTAGAAGATGCGGAGCACCTGCTTTCTTGGATAGCCGATCGCGCGCAGCATGCCGATCTCTTGCCTACGCTCGATGACGCTCCGGGCCGTCACGATGCCCAAGCTCGCGATCCCAACCACTAACCCAAAGCCCAGGAAGAGCTGGAAGAGCGTGAGGAAGCGCTTGTTCTGTTCGAGCTGCTGCTGCGCTTGCTGCTCGATGCTGTTGGCGTCCATGCCCTGCTTCTCGAATGCTGCCTCGATCTCGCGCGCGGCCACGATGGGGTCCTCCCCATCATTGAGCTTGAAGAGGTAGTCCCCGCGGATCCGCTGGAACGTCGAGTCGAGCACCTGCGGGTTCACGAAGAGGCCCCCCAAGTAGAGCTGCTTTTGGATCCCGATGATGCGGAAACTCGCGGTGCCGCTTGGCGTCTGCAGCGTGAGCGTGTCGCCCACGTGGTGAAGGCCAGGGTTGCCTTCCTCGTCGAAGTTGAGCGCGACGCTGATGATAGTGAGGCTCGGATCGTTCAGCACGGCCTCATAGGCTTCCCGGTTGGAATGATAGCGCGCGTCCAGCTCGATGAAGTCGTACCGGTTGTTCTTGGCGAAGCCCTCGTTGTACGAGTAGATGTAGTCCGCGGGCGGGCCCTGGTAGTGGATGCTCTCGTTGTCGATCCTGATGGACCGCCCGCCGAAGGCGATCGCATATCGGAGATCGTCGTGGTACGCGACTCGATCGAACGGATCTGGCTGGCTGGGGTCAGCCTGCTGCGCATAGATGGCTTGTAGGTCGCCGATGGGGACCGTCGTGTCGCCCTCGACGTCGTAGCCGCCGCTTTGCGCCTTCGTGTCCACCGTGAAGGTCGCGCCGAAGATGCTGAACGCGACGACGACGAGGATGACGAGCGCGAACATCGTCGTCGTGAGCCCCGTCCGCGTCTTCTTGCCCAACGGATACGCGACGCCAGGGCGCACCGCGGGGATGAGCCCGCGGAACCGGATGAGGATCGCGCTCGTGAGGCGCACCAGTTGGGGCACATGGATGATGATGAGCACCACCGCGAGCACGATGAAGAGCCCCCGGATCGGCCCCATCACGGCGTTGAGCATTCCCTTCGGGTTGCCGAACGTGAATATGGTGAAGCCCGCGTACGCGGCGACGCCAGCGCCCGCCAGCGGGTACGCGATCCTGCTCGCGACGAAGCGCGTGGCAACGATGCCAGCGCCCATGAGCGCGACGCACGGCGCGAGGATCTTGCTGGGGAAGTCGCCCATGACGAAACCATAGAGTGCCCACACAGAGCCACCAAGGAAGAGAACAGCGCCCGACCAGAACAGCGCGCGGGACGCTGGCTTGGGGGGCTCCTCGATGCGGCGGATGGCGCGCACGATGTTGAGACGCGACACGCGCCACGACGCGATGGCGACGGTGATCATCGTGATCATGAATCCGGCAGCGAAGGCCCAAGCGACGCTGCTCCACTCGAAGTGGAACGGGATGGTGAGCAAGCGCCCGGCATTCCCGCTTGGCCCGCTGGTGAACGCCTTGTTGAAGCCGAAGATGAGGCCCCACGCGATGCCCAGGCCCAGCACGGCGCCGATGGCGCTCGCCGCGAGCGCGTACAACGTGCCCTCGAAGCCGAAGAGGTAAATGAGCTGCCGCCGCGCGAGGCCCACCGCGCGCGCCATGCCAAGCTCGCTCTTCCGCTCTTCAGCGAGCATGACGAAGATGTTCACGATGAGCATCATCCCGGCGATCACGGTGAACGAGCCGATCGTCGTGAGGAACTCCTTGAAGAGCGTGCCCGCTCGCTCGCTGGCGTCGATGAAACGCTGCTTCACCGCGAGAGCCTTCACCGCGCGGATGGCGGGCATGTCCGGGTGCGCGTCCGCACTGGCGTTCACGGCCTTGGGCAGCAGCCCCATGAGCGCGGGCGTCTTGGCGAGGCCATCCTGCGCGTTCGCGTCCGCACTCACGAGGATGATATCGACCTTGTCTTCCTGCCCGTAGAGACGAGCAACGGTGTCATAGCGCGCGAAGACGTTCTGGCCCAGGAGGAATCCGCCGAAACCATCGGTCTTCACGACCGCCACGATGGTGAGGTCGGCCGTCTCGCCGCCCGCGCCGTTCCCAGTGCTGTCGCCTGCGAACTGGGACGCGTCGAAGCCTGAGGATCCTGCTTGCTTGGCGAAATCCTGCAGCGCGGTGAGGTTGTACTCCTCGTAGAACACGAGGGCGATCGCGCGGAAAGGCTGGTTGGCGGCTACCTTGGCACCAACGCTCCACGTCCAGTTCCCTGAAGCGAGCGAGCTTGGCCCACTCACGTTCAGGAAGCTCGGGTTGTCGGGCTGCGCGGGCGTCCCGTTCGTATTCGCGTAGAGCGTGCCATCAGGCGTGGTGAGCGTCTGGTCGATGTCAGTGTGGTCCGCGTTGGGGCCGAACCATGCGACGAGGGTCGTGATGCTGACCGCGCCGGGGTTCACGGGCACTTGGAACGTCGCGGCTTGCCCCAGGGCAGCGACGTACTGGCACGACTGTGGGACCTGCGGCAGTGGGCAGACGCCTGCGCTCGCGGTGAGGTTTCCGTTGTAGGTGTACAACTTGGGGATGCGAGGCGTGATCGGCTTCGAGTAGTGCACCGCGAGCGTGTCCCCGGCGCGTGCGTCCAGCTTCTTTGCGAGCGAGTCCAGTACGTACACGTCGTTGGGGCCAAGCTCGCTCGCGTCGAGCGCACGGCCGTCCGTCGCGCGGAACGTGCCGAATGGCTTGTTGAGCGCGGGATCGATGCCGATGAGGCTCACGCGCGGCTCGCTCTGGTGGTTCGCGGTCTTCGTCACGGCGGCTTCTTCGTAGAGCACGGGTGATAGCCCGGTGACGATTCCCGTGACCGAGCGGTTCGCGGCCAGGTCATCGTAGAGCGCTCGCGGATAGTGGAGTTGGCCGTCCGTCTCGAGCAGCACGTCCGCAGGGCCCAGCGCGTCGAGGGCGGCCTTCTTGATGCCGAACTCTAGGCTGTCGCCCGACGCGAGCGAACCGCTGATGATAGCCGTTCCCATCATGAGCCCGGCGACGACGACCGCCGTCTGGGCCTTGCGACGCAGCGCGTTGCGGGCACCCATCCGGAAGAGGACTGGGAACTTCCGGGCGAGGACCACGGTGCCCAAGATGACGAGAGCGACGACGGTGAGCGCGTATAGGGATGGATCCATGATCACCCCTCGACAAGGGCTTCTTCTCGCGCCATCACACCATTCTCCATGTGCACGATGCGGTGACAAAGCCGAGCCAGCGCGGGGTCGTGCGTGACGATGACGTACGTCTGACCACGCTCTTGGTTGAGGCGGCGCATGATGCCAAGGACCTCAGCGCCGGTCTTGGTGTCGAGGTTACCAGTGGGCTCGTCGGCCCACACGATGGCCGGGTCGTTCACGAGGGAGCGCGCGATCGTGACACGCTGCTGTTGGCCGCCAGAAAGCTCCGTTGGCTTGTGGTTGGCGCGATCCAGCAGGCCGACCTGGTCGAGGGCAGAGAGAGCGCGCCTGCGGGCGTCCTTCACACCGGCTCCGGCCACGAGAAGGGGGAGTTCCACGTTCTCGACGGAAGTGAGGACTGGCAGTAGGTTGTAACTCTGGAAGATGAAGCCCATGGACCGTGCGCGGAAGGCCGTGCGCTTCTCGTCGTTCATCTTGTCGATGCGCTCGCCAGCGATGTGGATGGAGCCACCATCGATGTCATCGAGGCCCGAGAGGCAATTGAGGAGCGTGGTCTTGCCACAGCCACTTGGCCCCATGATGGCGACCATCTCGCCCCGCTTGATGCTGAGGTCCACGCCACAAAGCGCTGGGACGACGAGCGCGCCGAGACGGTACGCCTTCTCGACGCCGCGCGCCTGGATAATGGGGGTTCCCCCGGAGGTCGCGAGACCGAACTCATCCACGAGTCGCGCTTGCGTGCGACGCGGATAACGGTTGCGGGCATCCAAACTCTCAAATACCACACAAAACTCGCTTCCAACAATCCTATGGCGGTCCGGAGGGTCGAGCGGTCGATGACGCGTCACGCCGTCGGGGCCCTCGTGGTCCTCGCCCTGTTCTTGCCCCTGGCCCCGCAAGCCGCCGCCCAAGCCGGCGCTTCGCTCGTGATCAACGTGCACACGGCCACGCCGCAGGGTTGTGGCGACTACGGTTGGGGGCCCCACTACTCGTACCGCGTGTTCGTGGACGGTGCGCAGGTCACAGCCTCCGACACGCGCGACCCCGTGAACGGCGTCGTGACGTGGGACGGCCTCGTGCAGGTGGACCTCGGCACGCACCGCTCCGTCGCGCTCTCCTTCGAGGTCGTGGACCACGCCATGTCGTTCTTCAGCAGCACGGAGACTGCGTGCAACCTCACGACCTCCGGATCGCGCCTGACAGTCCAATACGTCGTCGGATCAGCGCAGCTCGTCCGCGGGGGAAGCACGAACGAGGGCGCGGCCATCGAGGCGTACGTCTCGGACAGCACGCTCCCCGTCCCGACGATCCCCACGATCGCGCTTCGCGGCGCGCCCGACGCGACGTCGGCGAACGTGTCCTACGCGACGCTCAACGTCCCCGGCTTCACGCGCGCCGACCTCGTGGACGCCTCGCGGCCCGCCGTCACTGCTGCTTCCACGACGAGCGCCGCGGCGGGCGTCGTCGCGTGGTCAGGACTCGACGAGAACACCGCATACGACGCGCAGCTTCGCGCTTATGGCGGCTCGTGGGTGCTCGCCTCGAACACGGTCTCTTTCACCACCGCGAACCTGCCTCCGCCGGCGCCGGAGCTCTCACTGATGTGGCAGAACGGTACCGCCGCATCGTTCACGTACCACAACGCGCCACGCGACCTTGCCAGCCTCACGGTGTTCCTTTCGCGTGAAGCGTCGTTCCGCCCGGGCGCGACGCCCGACCTCACGCTGAACGCTCCCTTCGCCACGTTCGTGGACCTTTTCAACCTCACGCCCAACGCGACCTACTACCTCATCGCGCGCTCCAGGGACACTGGGAACCTATCGACGGAAGCGCACGCCATGTCGTTCAGCACGACAGCGCCGCAGCCCCCGTACACGCCGCGACCAACCTACGAACAGGCGCCGACGCACGAGACGACGGCCACCCCGACGCCCCCATGGCCCACCTATGCGCAGCCCACGACGATACCGCACCGTACGACCAGTGCGGAGCTCGCGGCGAGCTTTCAGATGTTGATCGATGGCGATGGTGGCTCGCCCGACGCGCCGATCAACGTAAGCATCGGTGGCAGCGCAACGGTGCACGCGAAGTTCCTCGACCACGCCGCTTTCTCGTTCTCGGCGTCGCAAGGCATCATCGAGACCACACACTACGACGCGAACCTCGGCGCCACGGTCACCACCTCGGGCTACGCCGCGACCCTCATTCCCTCGCGCATCGACGTCGGCGCCAACCAAGCCGTTGACGCGATGGTGCGCATCGCTGCCCCCGATAGCGCGAGCCGCGGCGACCTCGTCACGATCACGATGGACATTTTCGTCACTGGAGGCGGAACGAGCGCCCTCGTGAAGAGCGCACCCATCTACGCGAGGATCTCCTCAGCTGCCCCGCCAGTGGACGTGAAGGCCGACGCGAACGTGCGCCTCTCCACCACGCAGGTCGCGCTCGTCGCCGGCGTCGCCACGGTGGGCATCACGCTCGTCGCCGCGGCGCTCCTGCGCAGGGACGCGACACGCTTCGCGCTGGCGGCCGCGCTCTACACGCGAACGACACGCGGCCAGACGCTCGACCACCCCGCGCGCGAGTCGCTGCACAAGCGGATCGCCAGCGAACCCGGTGTGTGCTACACTGACCTCAAACGAGACACGGGCCTCACGACGGGCGTGCTCGTGCACCACCTCCGCGCGCTCGAACGCGCGGGCTACCTGTCGAGCCGCAAGGAAGGCGCTTTCCGGCGCTTCTATGCGGCGGGCTCTGCGCCAGCGCCAGCCCCAAAGAGCGTGACGTACGTCGCGCCTCTCACGCCGATGCAGTCGCGCGTGCTGGAACTCGTGCGCGAGCGCCCCATGACACAAGCGGAGTTGGGCGAGCGCCTTGGCATCACCCAACAGGGCGTCAGCCACCACGTGAAGTCGTTGGAGCGCGCGGGCCACGTCGCCGCCGTGTACGATGGGCGTGTGTGGCGATATCAGGTCGTGACGAGCTTCGAGATCGTGCCCTAAGCGTACGCCACTGGGTCCCTCGCGCCCGCCTCGCGGAAGCCCTTCAAACGGAGCACGCACGAGTCGCAGATGCCGCACGCCGTGCGGCCGCCCTGATAGCACGACCACGTCAGCTCAAGGGGCGCTTTGACGCGGAGCCCCTCGCGCACGATGTCGGCCTTCGTCAAGTGCTGGAGCGGCACTTCGATGCGCACAGGCTTGCCCTCGACGCCGCGTTTCGTCCCAAGACGCGCGGCCTCCTCGAACGCGCGGAAGAACTCGGGCCGGCAATCGGGGTAGCCCGAGTAATCGAGCGCGTTCGCTCCAATGAAGATGGCGTCCGCGTCCTTCACCTCCGCAAGGCCCAGGCCAAGCGACAGGAAGACGATGTTCCGCGCGGGTACGTACGTGACGGGGATGTCGCCGCCCATCTCCGCTTCACTGCGGCCAGTCGGCACGGCGATGCTATCTTGCGTCAACGCGCTACCGCCGATCTCGCCAATGGGCACGTTCAGCACCGAGTGCGACGCTGCCCCGATGGTCCGTGCGACGGCACGCGCGCTATCCAGCTCGCGCTTGTGCCGCTGCCCGTAATCGAACGAGAGAGCGTGCAGCTCGAAGCCCCGCTCGCGCGCGAGGCACGCGGCGACGGTGGAATCAAGTCCGCCCGAGAGAAGCACGACGGCCCTAGGATGCACGCAGCGGCAAGCACGCCAACGCTCAAAGCCTTCGGCCTGGAACCCTTTTAGCTCGCGGGCGCAGTGCGCTCCCCGTGGCCACTCCTCCGAGCTTCCGCGTCAGCGCCGACGTCGTCGCCGCCTGGAAAGAAGTGCTCTCCGCGAACCGCGCCGTGAGGGGCGTCGAACCCGTCCTCAAGGAGGTCCTCGGCGCGCTCCTCGCGCAATCGACCGACGGCTACGTCACCATCGAGCGCCACAAGGTCTTCTCCTGGGCCGAAGCGCTCCGCGGGGCCGCCACACGCGCGGATGCGGCCGGCGCCACGACGCTGACGCGCGCGGCAGACGATATGAAAAGCTATCTTGGCGCATCCGCACCCGCATCTGCACCGCTTGCCATATCCGCGTATGCGCCTCCACCCGCTCCTTCAACCAGTTTCCAGCCCGCTCCGGCCGTCACCTACTCAAAGGCCGCCGCAGTCGCCATTCCCGGCGCGGCATCCGCCGCGCCAGTGCGTCTCGTGGCCGAGGGGGACCTGCCCACGCTGGTCGCGCAGCTCCTCCGCGAAGCGCGTGGTGAGGTCATCGTCGTGGCGCCGTGGAACGGCGGCCTTGACTCCCTCGTCAAGGACCTGGTCATCATGCCGCCTGGCGTCGCGCTCCGCATCATCACGCGCCGCGCCACCGTCGAGGACGAAGCGTGGCACCGAGGCTTGCAGGACCTGCGCCGTCGGAACGCGGACCTAGTGATATCGCCGTTCCTGCACACGCGCTGCATCATCGTGGACGGCCAGAAGCTCTTGCTTGGGGCGGCAGGCGCGCCAGTCGCACTGAGCAAGGAGATGGCGCTCTACGCTAACGACGCGGGGCTCGCGAACGAGGCGCGGCTCAACGTCGGGCGTTTGTGGCAAGAAGCGAGGGACGGGCGATAAAGGGGGGCGGGGGGGTTCACCCCGTAGAGTCGTGCTCGTTCCCAAGCGCCCGCAGCTCGCCCAGCGTCGTCGTGCGCTCGGCGTACGCGTTGTGCTTGTGGATGCTCTCCTCGGCCTCGCTACGCGCTACGAGCACCGTGTCATCCGGGAGCTGGGGATACTTCTCCAGCACGCCGTGCAGCATCTCGCGCACGACGTCCTCAACGAACCGGGGCTTCTCGTGCGCATTCATCACGAGCGCGGTCTCATCGCCACGCTTGAGGAGCTCGAACGTAGGCGAGGAAAGCGATGTTTCCGCGATATCGATGAGGTCGTCTGCTTCGACGCCCGGTGACTGCCCCGCTAGCGTCTCCAGCATCAGCGTCGCGACGTTGCGTTGGTTGTGCGTGATGGTGGGGAAGTCCGCCACGTCGTGGCCGCGCGCGGCCAGGATGGTGCGGGTGCCCTCCATCGCGCAAGGGCACGCCGTCATGCCGGTGACCTCCACACCCACCGTGCGCCGCTCGCCTTGCGAGCGGGTCGCGTGTGTGCTCGCGAAGAGCCCGTAGCGCTCCAGAGTGGGTGCCTTGTTCTGCGGCGTGCGGCGCTCGCGGAAGTAATCCGTCTCCACGTGCGCCTCCGTCTCGGCCGCGTACTCGTGCTTCTCCAGGAGAGCGTTCGCGATGCCTGACACGAGGTCCTCGATGCTGCTTGTTTCCTTGCGCACGTGCTCGTCGATGATGCGATTGACGACCTCGATATTCCTGCTCATGTGCGTTCCGCGTTGCGCCGCGGGCAGGTCCACGAACACGTCAAAGCTGCCCACGAGGTGGTTGGCGTGACCCCCCCGGGAGACACGGAACGGCTTCACGACGCCAGTGACGCCCACGCGCGTGAGGCGGTACGGTCGCGTCGCGCGGTGGGACTGGACGTCGGGCAAGCTCATGGGCGAACCGAGGTGCGGCCCCGACTTAAGCGCTTGGTGACCGAGCACGGCGTAGGGGGGCGGATTGAAGCCGCGTTCTCGGCATCTCGCGTGCGTGAAGGACGGCGGCGAGCAGACGCACGCGCGGGTCCCCGTGGTCGTCGTCCTTGGTGGCGGAGCCGCAGGGGTCTTCGCCGCGATCCGCACTGCCGAACAAGCCCCCCGTGCGAAGGTCATCCTGCTCGAAGCCGCCGCGATGCCTCTCCAGAAGGTCCGCATCTCAGGCGGCGGGCGCTGCAACGTCACGCACCACCAGTTCGACCCCGCCGTGCTGGTCACCAAGTACCCGCGCGGCGCGAAGGAACTTCGCGGCGTGCTATCACGATTCGGCCCGCGCGAGATGATGCAGTGGTTCGAAGCGCGCGGCGTCGCCCTGAAGACCGAACCCGATGGACGCGTCTTCCCCACGACCGACGACTCAGAGACGATATGTTCGGCCTTGATCCAGGCTGCCCAGAAGGCGGGCGTCGAAGTGCGAACGCACACGACCATCACCAAGATTACGCGCGAGCTGATGCTCACCCTGAAGGGCGGCGACACGCTTCAAGCGAACGCGGTGCTCCTCGCCAGTGGTAGCAACCCGCACGGGCTCCGGCTTGCCCAGTCCGTCGGGCACACCGTCGTGCCCCCCGTGCCCAGCCTCTTCACGTTCGAAGTGCACGACCCCCGCATCGAAGGGCTCGCGGGCATCTCGATCGAGCGCGTGCGAGCGAAAGTGCTCGTGGGGGACGCCACGTTCGAGCAGGAAGGCCCGCTTCTTATCACTCACTGGGGCTTCAGCGCGCACGCTGTCCTCCGACTCTCCGCGTGGGGCGCCCGCGAGTTCCACGACGCAGGTTATCAAGCAAGACTCATCTTGGACCTCGTGCCAGACATCAAGGAGGAAGCCCTCCGCTACCGCGCCGAAGCTTTGCGGCGCGAGCGGCCGGGCGCGACGCTTGGGGCGAACCCGCTCGTGGAAGAGGTGCCGCGGCGATTGTGGGAACGTCTCGTCGAGGAAGCGGGCGGCACACCCACGATGCGCTGGGGCGAAGTGCCCAACCGCGGGATCCAGCAGATCGTGGACGAACTGAAGCGCTCGACGTTCCAAGTCAGCGGCAAGGGCCCGTTCCGCGAGGAGTTCGTCACCGCCGGCGGCGTGGACCGCAAGGAAGTGGATTGGCGCACGATGGAGAGCAAGCTCGTGCCGGGGCTCTTCTTCGCGGGCGAAGTGCTCGACGTGGACGCGCTCACGGGCGGCTACAACTTGCAGAACGCATGGAGCACCGGCTGGCTTGCGGGCGGATCGATGGCAGCGCGCGTGGGGAACGAGGTTCAGGAGATCTCGCCCCACGAGTGACCGTCGGCCACCTGCGGCCACACATGCGTGACTGCCGGCTCACACCTGCAGCCACACCTGCGAGATTGGTTGATACTTAGCCGTTGACTGGTCCACTTTGGCGGCACGCATCGCACCTGTGGCCGCACCTTGGGCGCCAGAGCCCGCGCAGGTGTGGCCGCACCTCAGCGCCGTCCCAACAACTCGACGCGCAGCACGCGCATCTTTCCCTGCAGCGTGAGCCAATACCAGTCGAACGGGCCGTGCAACAGTTCGCGATGCAGCTCGTCCTTCTTCGGGGGGACATCTTCGCTCGCACGTAGAGCCGTCCACTTGCCTTGAAAGAAAGTGCCCCTGGCGGGCGCGCGTGCGCCCAGCCAGGGGGATCCACGGACCACCCCGTGGCAGGATGACGCCACCGTTCACACGGTGGTCGGATCTGGGGTAGCCGCCCAGTAATATGTTTCGGGGCGGTGCCCGCTGAGGTGGCAGTTGTAGCAGCCACCAGTCTGCGTCTGCGTGGGGGGCGCGAGTGGGTTCTTCACCATCGTCCCGTGGCAGTAATCGCACGACGTGGCCGCGCCATCAACGCGCGTGTCACCCGTTGCCTTCTCCGCTTGGATGAAGGGGATGTGCGTCGTGTGCAGGTCCG
>JBAZZN010000032.1:0-15128 GCA_041658815.1 Thermoplasmatota archaeon | reverse complement strand
CGGCGTCGCGCACCGTGAGCCGAACCGTATGGTTCCCGGGCGCGAGGTCCTCAGGCGGCAGCCACACAGCGCTCATCGCGCCGACGCTCGCGTTCGCGGTCACGTTCACCCCGTCCACGAGCAAGCGCACCGCAGCAGGGACGACGCCTACGTTGTCCACGAAGCGCGCCGACACGCCGACGCGCGGGTCCCCTGTGTGTGAGCCGTCCATCGGCTCGCGCAGGAGGAACACGGGCGGCAGCGTGTCGATGGATGTTGGAACGACCGCGCGCACTGGCGTCAGGTTGCCTTGCCCCAAGCGATTGAAGGCCGCGACCGCGTAAGCGTAGCTCCTGTCGTTCACGAGCCCGCTGTCAACATGCTGGGTGACGTTGGCAAGGTCCAGCAGGGGCACGAGTGCACCCTCGGCCGCGCCACGGAACACGCGGTAGCCAAGGATCGGCAGACCGCCCGAGTCGTTGGGCGCGCCCCAGAGGAGGGTCACACGCGTGTCCCCCGCAAGCAGCGTCAAGTTGCTGGGAACGCTAGGGAAGGCTAGCGGCGTGGCGCCCACGCTGGTCGTGCGGGGGCCGTGGCCAAGCGCGTTGGAAACGTCGATGGCGTACTGATAGCTTTGACCGTTCACGAGCCCCGTGTCCAGGTACGTGAGCACGTTGTCAAGGGTGGCCAGGAGCGTGAGGTTCCCAGCGTCCGGCCCACGGTACACGCGATAGCTCGTGATCGGCAGTCCCCCGCGGTCTGCCGGAGCTTGCCAGTCGAGGGTCACGTTCGCCGCGCCGCCCCTTGCCGAGAGTCGCGTCGGCGCACCTGGCGTCGTCGCCGGCACGACGCTCGCGATAGCGCTGCGCGGGCCCTCGCCGTCCCCCGTGAGCGCTGTCACGGCGTACGAGTAGTCCTGGCCATTCACGAGGTCCGACGCGTCAAGATAACTCGTGACGTTCCCGACCTCCGCCACCTGCGCGAGGCTGCCTGCGGTCGGCCCGCGGTACACACGGTACTTCAGGATCGGCAAACCGCCGTCGTTGCCTGGAGCTTGCCAAGCGAGGGTCGCGTTGCGGTCGCCGCTCGTGACGACGACGTCGCGCGGAGCGCTCAGTGGGGGCACTACGATGACGTTGACGCCATCCGTCAGCATTTGCCCGTCAGCAGTGAGCACCGTCAGCGTCGCGCGCATCGTGCCGGCTTGCGTGTACGTGTGGGTGGGGCGAAGTACGCTCGGTGCGCTGCTCGAGACCGATTGGCCATCACCGAAGTCCCACGACTGCTGAGTGATGCGCTCGCTATCAAAGCGGGCCGAGGCGAGGCCGTCGGGGAAGGAGACCGGCACGCCGACCTTCGCGTGCCGCTCGGAGCCCGCGTCGGCCACGAGGTTCGCGCCTCGGAGCGCGCTCGCGGTCGGGTCCGTGACGCCGACGTGCCCCGCGCCAGTGGTGTCCACGTCATGTATGACGTTCCCACGCGAATCCACGTCACCGATGGCGACGCCGGTCTGCGCGCCCGGCGCCAAGACGTGGTCGATGGCGTTGGACACGCTCGACGAGAGGAACACGCCGTTGAGCGTGCCCTCCGCCGTCAGGTTCGTGACGTCGCTCGATTGGGTCGCGTGCAAGTGAACGCCGTAGCGCGTGTTCCCCGAGACGTTCGCGCCGTCAATGATGACGTTGGAAGAACGGTACACGTAGATGCCCCGGTTCGTTCCGTTCGTCGCGGTCGCGTTTGGAACGCGAACGTACGCGGAGCGGTAGATCATCGTCTGCGCGACGTTCGTGATGCCGCGCAGCTCAACGTCCACATCGGGGATGACGATGGGGTCGCTCTGCGTGCCCGAGAGCATCGTGTACCAGCGCAGGGCAATGCCGTTGACGGTGTTCGTGAGCGGGAGCACGTTGTCGAACGATCGCTCGTCGTCGAACCGGAAGCCGGTCTGGCCAGAGAGGATGAAGATGTGCGTGTTGTTGACGAGCGCGTACTCGGTGGCGATGAGCCGGACGCCGTTCAGGTTGTTGGCAAGGACGTTCCCGTCCACGAGCGTTCCCGCGCCGAGCTGGTTGAGCAGGATGCCACTCGCCGCGTTCGAGGCGACCGTGTTATTGAGGACGCGCGCGCTACTCGCCCGCTCGATGGCGATGCCGTCTCCGCCGTTCGCGCTGACCGTGTTCTCGCTCACGTTCGCTATCCCAGTGGGTGTGTCCACTTGGATGCCGCGCGCGGCGTTCGACTCGATGTCGTTCCCTATGACGCGGGGGTTCTCCACAGAGATGAGGTCCACGCCGTGGCGCGCGTTCAGCCGGAACGTCGAGTTCTGGATGTTCGTGGAGCCGTGGAGGACGTTGAGGCCATCCCTCGACGCATTGAGGACGGTGACGCTGCGGATGGTGATCTGGCCGTTGTCCACGGCCTCGATGCCGGATCCGCGCGCGTCGCGTATGGTGGTGTTCGTGACGCCAAGCGCGCTGACGAGGCGCGCTTCGATGCCCGAGAGCGTGACGTTCCGCACAGTGGACCCGTTGATGACCACGGCCCCGCCTTGCGTAACGAGGATCCCGCGCGCGACGCCGTTCGCCACGGTCGCGTTCTCGATCGTCACGTTCACGCCGAGGAACACCGTGATCTGCGCGACGTTGGTCATGCCGGGCGTTTCCGCGGTCAGGTTCCAGAGGACCACGTCGCGGACGCGCGAGTACCACCGCATGGGCGCGCCGTTCACAAGGTTCGACTCGGACACGTTGTTGTCGTAGGATGTTTCGTCAGCGAAGTGGAACGCGGTCTGACCGCTCGCGAGCGTGATGCTGTTGTTCGTGTAGTTCGTCGCTGTCGCGAGGGAAAGCTGGACGTCGCGCGTCTGGTTGACGAACGCGTTCCCATCGATCACGGAGCCCGCGGCGCTCGCGTGAATGGCGAGGCCGACCGCTCCGTTCGAGTCGATCGTGCTGCGGCGCACGGTGGCGAGCGTCGTTTCGAGCACGATGCCTCCCTGGTTGCGGCGAGCCGTCACGTCCTCGATGAGCACGCGCGTGGCTGAGCGGCCGATGTTGATCCCTTCGGCGGCGCTGTCCAGGACTGTCACGTTCGACAGCCATGGGCCAGCCGAGGCTCCAGCAAGGATGCCGCGGCCGCCCGCGCGAGCGATGGTCGCATTGTCGAGGTGAAAGCCGCTCGTGGCCTGAGCGTGGACGCCGTGCAAGGAGCCACCCGATATCGTGGCGTTGCGCACCGTGATGTTCGCGCCCCCATCAACATACAGGCTGCGCGCCGTGCCGTTGGCGAGCGTCAGGTTCGCGACGGTCACGTTCGTCGAGCGATAGAGCATGACCTGCGCCACGTTCGTGATGCCTTGCAGCTCCACGTCCACGTCCGTGATGGTAGTGCCATCGAGCGCGACGTACCACCGCAATGGGACGCCGTTCACGGTGTTCGTTGGCGGCAGCGTGTTGTTGTACGAGGCCTCATCGTCGAACCACACACCGAATTGGCCGGTGCGCATCACGATCGTGTTGTTGTCGGCCACGATGCCTTGAGTGTTCGTCAATCGGAGGTTGCGCAAGTGGTCCGTGATCGAGTTCGCCGATAGCACGGTCCCGAGCGCCGTGTTCGTGAGCTGGATGCCAGTGTCGGAGTTGGCGTCCATCCTGTTGTTCCGGATGGAGCCGATCGTGGACGCGTCGGAGAAGAGGCCGCCGGCCGTGTTCCCTTGGAGCAGGTTGTTCTCGATGACGACGGGGCCGGGGCCGCTGTGGAGCACGAAGATACCGGCGCGCACGTTCGAGACGACGCCGTTCCCCCGCAGCGTTGCCAGTTCGCTCGTCTCGATGGAGACACCGCGTCCGCGGTTGTTCTGGATCACGTTGTTCTGGAGGAGCGCGGAGGGCGAATCGGATGCGAGGAACCCGTGCCCGCCGTTCGAGCGCACGTCGCCCCCCGAAACGCCCACGAGCGTGCTTCGAACGAGCGCAATGCCGTTCCCCCCATTGTCGCTGACGGTTGGCGTCGTGACGTTCACGCGCTCGCTCTGCTGGAGGAGGATACCGATCCCCGTTCCGTTTCGCGCGACGGCGGCAGGGAGCGTGACGTTCGCGCACTTGTAGAGCATGACCTGCGCGACGTTCGTGATGCCTGGCACGTCCACCGTGACAGTGGGCAGCGTGATCGGCGCGCTGGTGGTGCCGCGCACGTTCGTGAACCACCGCACGGGAACACCGTTGACGAGGTTCGACGCGTCGATGGCATTGTCGTACGCGTCCTGCGCGTCGAACGAGAACGCCGTCTGGCCGGCCGTGAGCGTGAGCGTGTTCCCTGTGACCACGCTCCCAGTCGCGCTCGTGAGCCGCACGCCGGTGGTGTGGCCGGAGAGAGTGTTCGCATCGATCGCCGCGTCCGAGCCAGTCAGCCAAACGGCAGTGGCGGTGGCGCTCATGAACGCGTTCGCGCGGACGACGCTGCCTGGCGCGGAGCGCAGCGAGACGTCCACGCCGCCGTTCGTGGTCAACGTCGAGTTCTCGATGCGTGCGCGGGGACTGGTCAGCGCGAGCACGCCCTCGCCCACGTTCGATCGGACGACCGAGGAAAAGATGTGGGCGTCTGGCGTCATGGTGAATGCGACGCCTCGCCCGGTGTTGGAGCGTAGTGACGCGCCAGTGATGGTCACGTTCGCGCTGCTGTCGGCAACCATGCCAGAGCCCGCGTTCGCAAGCGCTGTTGCGCCGGTGATCGTGACGTTGGAGCTGCTTTGCACGAGGAGCCCAGGGCCGCCGTTGGCTTCGAGCGTGGGGTCCGTGAAGGTCACGTTAGCGCAGCGCACGCACGCGATGCCGGCGGCTCCGGTGGCGGAGGACTTGGCGACAGCGTTGCTCACCGTGACGCCGCTGGCGTTGTAGAGCAGGACCTGTGCCACGTTCGTGATGCCGCGGAGGTCCATCACTGGTGGCGCGAGCGTCACACCGACGGCGTTCGCGGACCACTGCAATGGAACGCCGTTCACGAGGTTCGTGGTGTCGGCCTGGTTGTCGTAGGACGCGACGTCATCGAAGAAGACGCCGAACTGGCCCGTCGCGATGGAGAGGTTGTTGTTGAGGAGCGTGTTGCCAGCGGAGCGTGTGAGGTGCACGTCCTGATCGTTCACGCTGAGCCTGTCATCGCGCAGCGTCACGTTCGTCGAATCCACGAGGAGGATGCCCACACGCGACGACTTCGCGCTGGTGTTGGCGACACTCACGTCGCGCGAGGACTGGATGACGATGCCGTGGCGGTCGTTCTCCAGGGTGGCCCCTTCGATCGTGACGTTGCGGACGTTCACGAGGCGGATGCCATCGAACGAGCCCCCGCCGGACGCGACGTACACGTTGCGGAGAATGAGCGTCGCTTGCGTGTTGCTGATGTCGATGCCGTGCGCGGCGCTGGCGCTGGCGCTGATGCTCACGTTCTCGATGATGAACGGGTCGCCTGGCGTTCCAGCGCCATGCGAGGCTTGGCTCGCGAGCTCAGAGTCGCTCGTGATGCGGATTGGGTTTGACGTGCTCGCGGCGGGGCCAGCGGCGAGCACGAGCGCGGCCCACGCGATGAGGGCGAGGGCCGCGGCTGTTCTTGTGAGCCGCATGGGTCAGGCATCAAGTGGCTCCCTCGGACCGGTGAAGGTACGGGAATCCCCCGAAGTGCCCATGTGCCCTGGGGAGTTTCACCCACGGCGGCGCATGATGAGCGCAGCGGTCCCGATGACCGCGACGCCAGCGAGTAGGCCGGTCGCCGGCACGAGGGAAACGCCAGTGCTGCTCACGGACGAGATCCCAAGCGTGGGATCGTAGCTCACCGTCTTCGCGCCGCCCGTGCCGTTGAACACGAGGATGAGGTGCCCGCCCTTGCCGCTGTCGCGCTCCGCCTTCTCGTGCTCGGAGTCGTCGCTGCCGTGTTCGTTCTCCTTCTCTTTGGCGTCATCGTGCTTCAGTGAGGCCTCCACCGGCAGCGTCCGCGTGTCGTTGGGGCCGAACGTCGCTGTCGATGTCGTGGCCCACTGGATGTAGCCTGCGTCCTCGATGGTGATCTCCGAGCCAGTGGCGTTGCGGAGGTTCTTGCCGACGATGTGCGTGTCAAGGAGGAGACGGTCGGTCGTGTCGGACCAGCGCCAGTTCTGGACGTTCACGTCGTATTTCACGGTGGCTGCTTGAGTGTCGATGTGCCACACGATCGTCACGATGGCTTGTGCGTCCGCGTGGACCATCGTGAGGGTGAGCGTGGTGTTGGTCTGCTCCGTCACCACGTTCCAGTCGTTCGCACGCGCCAGATTGACGCGCGGCAGGCCGCCACCGCACTCGGTCGCGTTGGGACCTACTTCGCAAAGCCTGAGGATCTCGACGCGGTAGCCCGACTTCTCGTCGTCCGTGCCGTTGAGGGCGACGCGTACGTCGGGCTTGGCCTTCCCGCCGTCGCCCTGGTGGAACCAGACGGCGAGCTTGTCATTGTGAAGGATCCACTTGCTCCCCCGGCGCTCGAACTCGGCCTTCCCGTGGTTGTCTTCGGCGTCGGTTTGCTCGTGTTTGTCCTTGGAGTCACCCTTCTCCTTGGCGCCGTCATCCGCGATGGCAGAGCTTACGGTGGCAAGGAGGGTCAAGGCGATCAGGATGGCGATGGGTACTCGGCTCATTGGGCGAACGATGGGGGCAGCCCACTTAAGACCGGTGTTGCGAACGTCGAAGGAAGCCCGGCTACCCGCCGCTCATCGCGCGCGTCCACGAGGCGTTCACGTTCTCAAGGAGGAAGCCAAGCTGTTCTCGGCATTCGGGGCGCTTCGCGACGTGCGTTAGGAGCGCCAGGTTGTCGGGCTCGACCTCGGGGAGCTTCGCGTCGCAGAACTCGCACTGCATGGGGTGAGTGTGCGCGGGCTCTTGTTTAACTCCGTCGCCCAAGCAGAGGCCTTTTGTGACGCGACGCGTCACGCCTTACCATGGTGCGGCGAAGCCAAGAGTTGGCCGACGTGGAAGCGAAGGCTGGCTTGCCCTACGAAGAAACGCGGCTCGCGCGGCAAGCGGTCGCTTCACGCAAGCGCCTCGCGGCGCTGCTTGTCATTGGTGCGCTCGCGATGCTCGCGGCGGCCTGGCTGCCATACGGCATACTGTGGCTCCCTGCGGCAGCTGCCACGCTGATCATCAGCGCGGGCGTGTGGAAGGGGAAGCTCGGCGGCGTCATCGCAGCCGCGTTGGTGGCACTCCTCGCGGTGATGTTGCCCCTTGCGATGCGGCTCGCGTTCCCGGTCATCCTGGCGCCAGTCGTCCTTGGCGCAGCGTGCTTGCCAGACGTCGTGCTCCTCATGCGCGACGCGGAGCTTCAGCACGCCTACGGCCGATGGGCGCGGCGCGGCGCGTGATATCAAGAGTGATGAAAAGGGAGTTGGCACGTCGCACGGGCCCGTGGGCCCATGCGACGGCGTTGGGCGCGGCGGTGGGCTTACCGCAGCGTGACGGTCGTGTCCGTGCCGTACGTCGCGGGCGTCTTGAAGTCCGCATCGACCGGCGATCCTGACTCTGGGATAAGGGTCAGCGTGACCGGCGTGCGCACGCCGACGCCAGCGTTGTTGAAGTGCAGTTGCACGAGGTCACCGGCTTCCATCACCAAGGTGGAGCCGCCAGTGCCGCGGATCCAGGTCGTGTTGAACGTGGACGCAGCGGCCCATGTGTTCCCGAGTGCAGCTGCGTTCTGCGTGTACGTGCGCGTGTTCGTGCCGTCCGAGTAGCGGACGATGAGCTGCGAGAGGTCCATGGGGAGCGCACCCGCGGCAAGCTCGACGTTGACGTTCATGTCCCAAAGCGTGGTGTTTGCCGTGCTGGCGCGAACGCCGTACACGTTGATCACTTTGAGGTTGGAGGAGACCTCCTGGGTCGCCTCCTTCCCGGTGCTCTGGGCGCGCTGCTGCAGCGTGCCAGTCGTGTTGATGAGCACCGCGGCCGCGACGGCCGCGACGAGCACCATCGCGATGAACACGATCAGGGTACCGACGCCGACTTCGGCGCGGTCGTTGTGGTTGCTATCATTGCGGAAGGACTGGTTGGCCTTCAATGTGGGTCACCGAAGACCAGTTACTCGCTGGAGTCCATGAACAGCGCGTGAAGCCCCCATTGGAGGATTGGCTGGAAACGAAAGGAAAGGGGTCTCCAAGGACGAGCTAGCGTCGTCTTCGGAGCGCTTCCACGCCTTGTTGCGCGTTCCAAAATGGGGGTTTGGGGGGTTTACCCCCCCAACGGTCGAGTCGCACTCCGGCGGTTTACCACCCAGAGTCACCGTGATCAAACGCTCTTGAGGAAATCGCGGACTTCTTGGGAGCTTGATATCTTATTGGCGAACTTGCCCTGGGCTGCCTCTGGCCCCTTTCCTCCGCCCCGTCCCCCGAACTTCGCCGTGAGGGCCTTCATCACGTTTCGAGCATCGATCCGGGAGTCGGGCCCAGCGGCGATCACGAAGGAGCCGTCTTCGAACAGCGCGATCCCGACGCCCTTCGGATTCTTCCTTACGAGGTATTCTGCCTCCATCTGGAGCATGTTTGGCGGCGGCGTCATGCTCCCGCCGTTCCAGACGACCCCATACTCGCCGTGTAGCGCGTCGGTCCGAGCAGATAAGGTGTCGAAGGGCGTGACTTGTGCCTCGAGTTGCGCAACCTTCGTTGCCAACTCCTCCACCTGCTTTCCGCGCTGCTTCCACTCCTCGAAGAAGCGCGACGCGGTCTTGGGCACCTCCTCGGGCTGGACTGAGAGCGTCTCGGCAGCTTGCTTGAGGAGCTCGTCCTTCTTCTGCATCTGTGCGATGGCGGCCATGCCCGCCGCGAATTCGATGCGCTCCAAGCCGTCCTGGATGCGTTCCGTGCGCAGGATCTTGATGGGGCCGATCTCGTTGGTCGAGCCCACGTGCGTGCCGCCGCAGCACTCAACATCGAAGTCCTTGACTTTCACGACGCGCACCAGCTTGCCCTTCGGGATGCCGCCCTGGTAGAGCTGCATGCCGAACTGCTTCTCCGCTTCATCACGGCCCATCCACACCTTCTCGACGCCTCGGGCTTCGAGCATCGTCGCGTTCGCGAGGTTCTCGATGGCCTTGAGCTGGTCCTCCGTGATGCGCTGGTAGTGCTGGATATCGACGCGCGAGCGGTCGTGGCCCTTCTGCGCGCCACCCTGCCAAGTGTGGAAGCCGAGCACTTGCTTCGCGCTCGCGAGGATGAGGTGCGTCGCCGTGTGGTGACGCGTGTGCGCCATGCGGCGGTCCCAATCTACGTGACCGTGCACTGCGTCCCCGACTTTGAAGTGCCCACCCTTCACCTTGTGCACGATGACGTGGCCACCGCGGGCCGTCGCGTACTTCTGTACGTCGATGACCTCGATCTTGGCGCCCTTGTGGTAGTCGTCGCCCGTGTGGAGCATTCCCTTGTCCGCGGGCTGGCCGCCGCCCTCTGGGTAGAGGGCGGTCTGATCGAGCACGACAAGGTCCCCGTCGGCCCATACGACACGTGCGTGGAAGTTGCGGATCGTGGAGTCCTCATAGTAGATGGCACGCGTGGCCGGGAGCTGGTCGAAACGGCGGTCCTCCTTCGCCGCGTCGTAGTCCTCCTCGCCCGCCTTCCCCTTGGCGTGCTTGTTCGCCACGGCGCTGTAGAAGTCGTCCGGAACGTCAACGGTCACGCCCAATGGCTCCGCGACGGCCTTCACGATCTCAGGACTCAGGCCTTGAGAGTCGTACAGGTCGATGAGCTTCTCCAAGGGGAACGCTTTTCCCTTGAACGCCCGCGCCTCGCGCTCCACGAGGCGACGGCCCTTCTCCAACGTCTCCTGATAGCGCGCCGTCTCCAGCGTCAGGATGGTCTGGATGTAGTCGCGGTGGCCCTTGAGCTCGGGGAAGTCGCGCTCGAACGCATCCAGCTGGCGATCCACGATATCGAACAGCGTGATGTTGAGCTTGAGGTCCTCCATCATGCGGAGGCACTTGCGGATGACCATCCGCATGAGGTAGCCGGCCTTGACGTTCGACGGCACGATACCGTCGCCAAGCATGAACGCAAGGCAACGCGCGTGATCCGAGATCGCGTACACCTTCTCGAGGGGCTCCCAGACCGATAGCATCTCGTCGAACGCGATGTGGACGCCCTTCTGCTCCAGCGCCGCGTGCACCTTGCGCCGCAGCTCAAGCACCCTCACGCCAGTGTCCACGGACATGATGCTGCTGGCGCGCGCCGTGTCCGCGAGCATGCGCTGCACGCGCGGGTCCATGACGCGCTGCTCAAGACCAGCCTCGCGCAAAAGGAACCGGACGGCGTCCGGGAAGAGCGCCTGATAGATGGTGGGCGCGCCATTGCTGATCCAAACGAGGCGCTCGAGACCATACCCCGTATCGACGATCTGGAGGGGCATCTCCGAGTACTTCTCGCCCTTGACGTCAATGGGGCCGTTGGGGTCCGCGACCCACTTCATGAACACGAGCGTCGCGACCTCGAGGCCGCGCACCATGACTTCGATGGCGGGGCCCGCGTTGCCGCCTCCGGACCAAGGGTTCTCCTTGTACGTGACTTCCTTGCCATCGATGCCAAGCGTCGATGTCAGGAACTCGTGGCAGTACGCGACCGTCTGGTCCTTGAAGTAGATGTGACGCTCTGGCGTGTTGAACACATGGTGCGCCATCATCTCGAACGTGGTGAGGTGGCGACCCGACTTGCCAACGCTATCAAGATCGTTGAGGCGGATGCAAGGCTGAGAGATGCAGAGGGGATTCGCTGGCGGTGCGACCTCGCCGCTGGTGACGTGCGGCTGGAAGTCTGCGATGCTCGCGATGGTGAGGTAGATATCATCGCGCCAGCGCGCGACGACTGGGTAACGCTTCACGCGCGTGTGGCCGCGCTCCTCGAAGAACGAGAGGAACTCCTCACGCATCTCTGTGAGGCCGTACTCGCGCTTCGTGGCGGGCGAGCCGATGAAAGAGTACTCCACGCAGGGCGGGTCCCCACAAAGCGAGCGCTGGGCGTCAAGCGTCCAGAACGGCATCATGCATGACGGGCAGATCTTGCGCTGGAAGTGGTTCTTCTTGAAGAAATCCAGCTCGTACTCCTGGTCCATGGACATTCGATCGCCCTCGGGGAGCGAGCGAGGTTCCGTCTTGTCTTTGAGGCTTTCTCAAGCAGAAGGGGGGTCTGGGGGGTTTACCCCCCAGAGTTCCGCTCCTCCAGCGATCAGCCAAGAGAGCGCACGGGTGCCGGATAGCCTAAAATACCGGTTGGCGGATAGGCGCGCCTGCCCCCCTGCTCCCACAGCAGGAAGGCATCGTTGCACTGGCCTCGTGGGGTAGTCTGGATAACCTGAAAGCTTGCGGAGCTTTTGCCCCGAGTTCAAATCTCGGCGGGGCCATCTGTACCAGGCAGGTACAATACCGGTACTTGCGTGGTTTCGGCGCGCATCCGCGCGTTCGCGCATCGTCGCGGACGCACGGATGCACATCACCGAAGCTGGCATGGTAGTCGAATCCTACAAGGAGTCGACAAAGCCATGGAATCCAAAGAAGAAGCGCGTGACTCACGCGCGGCCTACATGCGAACGCGAAAGCGCGGGAGCGTCCAAGTCTATTTTAAGGATGAAGAGGAACGCGCCCAGTTCGAGGCCTTGGCCACGTCCCAGGGCTATAAGAACTTCAGCGGGTGGATCGTCCAGACCTTGATCACCGCCTCGACTGGCACGGTGTTCCCCGCCGACTACGTGGCGGGCCTCCAGCGGGACGTGGACAAGTACCGCGCCTGGGTCCGCCAGAAGGACGAGGAGATCACGGAGCTCCGACGCGATCTCCGCCTGGTCGAGGCGGCGCGCGAGGACATGCGCGTGGTCCTCGCGAGCATCGCGCACCGGGTGCCCGAAGCCCTGGTCGCGCTCAAGGCCAACGCTCCCCGCCCCATCATGACACCTGAAGCCAGGGGCGGATCATAGATGGCGGGACTCAACCCGCACCTGCGCAAGCGCCAGGACAGCGTCGTCGTCCGCGCGGTCCTCAGCAAGACTCTGATGAACCCCGAGCTCCTCGCCGCCTTCGCGCGCAGCGTGCAAGGCAAGATGGCCGCCAAGTCAACGATCCGCCAGTACATCGGCTACCTCCGGGACGCCCTCGACTACGTCCGCGACGCGGAGGACCGCGAGATCCACGTGAGCCTGTGGAAGAAGGAGACCGTCTGGGAGTACGTGCACTACGTCGAGGCCAACTACTGCCGCAACCTGCACGTCATCGCCCTCGCCCACGCGAAGGGGCTCTCGTGTGCGAAGCGCGTCTGGCCTGGCGCGATCCCTGCGGAGACTGCGACGCATGACCACTGCGCCGGATGCAGGCTCTTCGAAAGCAGCTCGACTGCGATCGAGAAGCGGCTTCAGGCGCTCGTGAAGTTCTTCAAGTTCCTGGCTCGAAGCGGAGTCATCGAGACGAACTTCGTCCGAGACCTCCTCAGCGAGTGGCGCGAGGACCAGGCGCGCGGAGGCGTCCATGAGCGCCGCCGGAATCCGAGCACGGAGGAGATGACGAAGCTCGTGAACGGCACGGCGCATCCCCGCAACCGCGCGTTCTACGCGGCGAGCGCCAAGTGGTGGTTCCGACCCAACGAGATGCTCATGCTCGACCGCTACGCGAGCCTCGGCATCCCAACGCCAGAGAGCGTCAAGCCGCCGGCCGGCTTCGAGAGAGCCTTCGGCGCGAACCCGAACGTGAAACGGTTCCACGAGGGCGGCGACATGGTGTTCCTCCCTGACACGAAGGGGCATCTCGACAAGCGCAAGGGGAACCGGTGGAGCGTCATCGATGACGAGCTCCGCCCCATCCTTGAGCAGTACCTCGCGTGGTGGGAGCGCGTTGTCCGCCGCGACGAGCAAGGACGCCCCACGACGACAGCGCTGTGGCTCACCGAATGGGGACTTCCCCTCCAACAGAAGGACTCGTACCGCTCCCTCTTCTACACGGACTGTGAGCGGCTTGGCCTCATGCTGCAGGGCGAGCGCACGAACCGCCTGCGCGCGTGGACCGCGCACTGCCAGCGCCACTTCGGCGAGAAGCTCCTCATGATGAATAACTGCCCCGACACGTGGAGCAAGCACTTCCGCGGCGATGCCGTGAAGGACGCACGCGGCGTCTATTTCGTGCCAACGCCCGAGCAGATCCGCCAGAAGTACGTCGAGTGGGTCCCCAAAGTCGGCTTCAAGCCCCTCGCGAACGTTGTACCCGCGAGCGTTCTCGCAGATCCGGACCGCTGCCGTGCGGCGTATCGCGATCTCTTCCGCACCGGCATCGAGCGCACCCGCGCGTGGAAGAGCCACTGCGAGCCGTTCGCGTGCTCTCGCATCATCGAGCAGGATAGCGAGGGCCGCGAGCTACGCGAAGTCGCGGTCATCCCCCGCAAGTACGCGCCGGCGTACCTCTACGGGCTCCACCAGCAAGGGGGGCATGGTCAGCTTGCTGTGCGCGCGTTCGACGCCTCGACCAGCTCCATGCGCAATTTCAGTCGCGAGAAGCTCGTGGCCGTGTACGAGCGTGGGCTTGCGCTGCTCGACGCTTGACGCTATCGGGGGCGCGCGCGGCACCCCCCGCGCGCACGTGTTGCGGGTGTTGCTCGAAGGACGAGCCCGTCCCCCAGTCTGACAAGATGCGAGTTGAGACCACCGGGATGTTAAGTTTTGTGACGATTAACGTGAATTGTCAGCGCGACCACGAGTCGCGCATACTACCGAACATGTAGAACCAACGGCGCTTCGATTTCCACAGGAAATTGCAAACGCGCAAACGCGCATTGTAGAAACCGAAAAACATAGAAGGTTCTTCGCGCGCACTCACGTCCGTCTGCACGGTCGCTTGCTGACGCGAGGCTCATCATGATCCCGAAGAAACATGAGACCGCCAAGAAGACCCTCAGGATCCTGGACCGCCAACTCGTTGCCTACGACGATATCACACGCTCCCTCGAACGCGCGCACTACCAAGCCACGGGACAATACCGGCGCCTCCACCAGTGGGAGGTCCTCGACCGACTCCTCGAAGTGCCCGAGGTGAAACACATGCGCGACGACGGCACCCACAACGACGCCGCGCGCCTCTGAACCAATGACCGTCATCCGGCCCGCCCAACCGAACCCCCCACCACGGGAAGGATGGGATGCACAAGCCCACAAGCAACTCGAGCTTCGGGCGGGCCCACATGACCAGGAACGTGGCCAGCGGGGCAACCAGCATCCTCCCCAATCCTCCGAGGCTTGCCGCCCCGCTGGCCGCGGACCTGCTCCAATTGGATGTGAAGAAATGGACGAACTCGACCAACAGCGCGTGATTCACGCACTACGACGCCTCTGTTGCACGCACCGGCTGCTCACGCGCGAGGAGACTTCCCGACTCGCGCGTCTCCTCGATATCCCCGAGAAGGAACTCATCGCATAGGAGGAACCGTTCTTACCAAAGCACGATGGACGTTCGCTGCTGGGCTTGGCAAGAAGTAATTGCGTGCCCAGCCCTGCGTTGTGCCTGGAAACATCCTGGGCCAGCGGGAAGATACTTTCCACGAGGGGGCCGAACCGGTTTCTCAGGCCCATTCTTCTCGCAATCTTGAGCGTTGCCAGCATCCCTGCTGTGCAGGTTTGCCGATCCGGCTTCGGACCCGATCGGGGCCTACTGGACCCCGGGGGCGAACTCGGTAGCGCTCGACCCGAAATGACGAGCCCTGACGAGGTTCGGCGCGGCCAGCGGGCGGTTCGATGTGCCCGCCGGCACCTCATTCCTGTTCGACGCTCAGGCCCGGAGTGTCGGGTGGGTACCTGGAAGCTTGGTACCATGTTCGTCTCAGTGCTGCCACAAGGCGCGATCGATCGCGCGAAACCGGCTTCCGGCAGGGCGCGCGTGTATCGTATTCCAGTCGTACGGGGCCGTAGCGACTTCCGCCGTTCAGCGGCAAATCGCGGTGTTGGCTTCGGTAGATGACGCGCTACCCCGAATGTTGAGAGCCTTCCGAACTTTGCGGTCGAAAACCGGCACATTGCCGAGCGCCGCGTGCGCGACTTTGGAAAGCCAGCTGTGGGCGGCCGCCTTGAAGGCGCCGGGATGTGGCTTCTGCGTCCTTCGTTGCTCGCGCCAAACGATCCCATTCGGCGACCTCG